>JBQTKC010000047.1:0-7465 GCA_052386575.1 Beijerinckiaceae bacterium | reverse complement strand
AGCGATTGGCCGCGAGCCATGCTCGCTCGCTCAGTATCCTTTCGAGGTGGTCGAGGCGCTGCCTCATCCAGCCGGTAAGTTGGTTGTCCTCATCCCCGCATAGTTTCAAGAACCACCACGGTACGGTGACCATCTCGATCGAGTTGAGCGCGGCGATCGTCCATTGCAGTGTTTCCGCTTCGCCGGCGGGATCGCGCGGCATCAACTTGTCGCTTTTGCCGGCTAGATGCAGCAGCCCCGCACCACTTTCGAAGATCTCCAACTCTCCGTCGTTCAGGAACGGAATTTGGCCAAACGGCTGGCGCACGAGATGATTAGTCTCGCGACCATCGAACGGGATCGTTCGCACGGTGTAGTTGAGATCAGCTTCCTCACACGCCCATCTCAGTCTTAGATCACGCACAAAACCACGAGGGCCTTGAGGCACCCAGTCGTAGGTCCAGATGGTGAGTACGTTCATCGTGGCAAGCCTTTCCTGTATCGGATTGGCGCGTCCACCGTACGCCCTTATCGGGGATTTCCGTGACGGAAGATCCGAGCCTGGCAAAAGCGTTGCCGTCATGCACTACCTTGGTAGAGACCCTTTTCGCTCTGCGCGCGGAAGAATCACACCGTCACCTGGGCGCCGAGCTCGACGACGCGGTCCGACGGAATCGCGAAAAAGTCGGTCGCATTCGCCGCTTGCCGCGAGAGAGCGATGAAAAGCCGATCCTGCCACAAAGGCATGCCCGACTTGGGCGCGGGCTTTATCGACCAGCGGCCGAGAAAGAACGATGTCGTCATGATGTCGAATTTCAGGCCCGCCTTGCGCAGCGAGGCGAGCGCCACTGGAACGCGCGGACTTTCCATGTAGCCGTAGTGCAGAATTATGCGGGTGAAATCCGCGGAAAGCTTTTCGGTTTGGCAGCGGTTGGCTGCGGGAACCCGCGGCGTATTTTCGGTCAATACCGACACGAGCCAAACGCGTTCGTGCAGAACCTTGTTGTGTTTGAGATTGTGCATCAAGGCGGACGGCGCGATCTCGGGAGAACTCGCCAAGAAGACCGCGGTCCCGGCGACCCGCATCGGTTTCGATTTCTCCAGCATCCGGATAAGATCGGGAGTTTGGATCGAATCGCGGCGGAATTTTTGGGTGAGAAGCTTCGTGCCGTGAACCCAGGTCCACATCACGATCGTCGCGCCGCCCGCGAGCAGCAGAGGCACCCAGCCGCCATCGAAGATCTTCATGAGATTGGCGGCAAGAAAAGAAAGATCGATCGCAAGGAATCCGGACACGAACAGCGCCGCGAGCCAGACCGGCCAATGCCAGCATTTCCACACCACGACGAAAGCGAGCGCGGTGGTCACCACCATCGTGCCAGACACCGCGATGCCATAGGCCGAGGCCAGCGAACTCGAGTTCTTGAACAAAATCACCAGCAGGAGAACCCCGAGCAAAAGCAGACGGTTGATGCGCGGAATGAAGATCTGGCCTTCTTGGGTCTCCGACGTATGCAAGATAAGCATCCGCGGCAACAGTCCGAGCTGGATCGCCTGGCGTGTCAACGAGAAGGCGCCGGTAATGACGGCCTGGCTCGCGATGACTGTAGCGGTCGTGGCAAGAATAACCAGCGGCAAAAGGGCCCAGTGCGGCGCGAGCAGGAAAAACGGATTTTCCACCGCCGCCGGATCGGCGAGAACGAGCGCCCCCTGGCCGAGATAGTTTAGGGTCAGCGCCGGCAGGACGAAGACCATCCACGCCGTCTGAATCGGGGCGCGGCCAAAGTGACCCATGTCCGCGTAAAGCGCTTCCGCTCCAGTCACGGCAAGAAATACCGAACCCAGCACCGCGAAACCGAGCATGCCGTGGCCGAACAGAAACCTTAAGCCGTGGAGCGGATTGAAGGCGAAAAGGATGCGTGGTGCGTCGCCAATGTGGGCGGCGCCGAGGTAGCCGATCACCAGAAAAAAAACCGCCATGACCGGGCCGAAGAAGGCCGCGACGCGCGCGGTCCCGCGCCTTTGCGCCCAAAAAAGCGAAATCAGAATGACGATGGTGAGCGGCAGGACATAAGGTGAAAAAACCGGCGTGACGAGTTCGAGGCCTTCCAGCGCGGAAAGAACCGAAATCGCCGGCGTGATGACCGCGTCGCCCGAGAACAACGCCGCCCCCGCGACGCCAAGGAAAAAAACCGGCGCCACGCCATGGCCGAGCGCCCGCTGTGCCAGCGCCATCAGGGACAAGGTGCCGCCTTCGCCCTTGTTGTCGGCGCGCATGAGAAACAGCACATATTTCGCGGTCACCGTGAAAAACAACGCCCAGAGGAGCAAGGACACGGTTCCAATCACCCCCGTGCCGGTCGCCCCGGCGGCTTCGATATGTTGAAGCGATTCGCGCAACGCATAGAGCGGGCTCGTTCCGATGTCGCCGTAGACGACGCCGAGCGACCCGAGCGCCATTGTGGCGAACGCGGCCTTGGGCGGGACGGCGGAATCGCATTCCTCGCGCCCCGCCGCCGCCGGGTCTTGCTCGCGCGCCGATTGTTGCCCCATTCAAATGTCCTTCCGGGCCGGCGATATGCCCGAGCACTTTGGCGGCGCCTGGTTGTTGCAACGCAATATAATCACATCCCGGCCAATGAGAAGAGATAGTTTTGCCCAAGGATCCGATGCCCGCGCCGGACTCCTTGTATGATTCTATGATTCCCGCCGGGACAAGCCCGTTCGTGCTGGGGCCGCGCCTTCGATCCATACGCTGTAAAAATCTGGATAAAGACGAACACCGAGATGCCGCCCGGTTTTCTCATAAGCCCCCGCGGAGCCAGAAGATAACGATTCACGCCGGCAATCGTCATGGGGGACGTGAGATTTTCACTGATTATCCCGCGCGTGGCCGTGCGCGAAGCTTGCGGCGCCTGCACGCCCCTTCGAGGCCCGGCCGGCCGAGGCCATGGTTCAACGTTGCTTGCTTCTTGGCCCATGACTTGGTGCGCCTCATCGTGCTCAGTCGCCGTCGCTCTGCAAATCTCCGGCGGCGAGAAGGCCCCGCAAAACCGGCGGCAGATTTTCGGGAATATCCTCGGCGACGAGGCCCGGCCCAAAATGCCTCGCGGCGGCGCCATGAAGCCATACGGCGGCGGAAGCCGCTTCGAATAGTGGCATGGATTGGGCAAGAAGGCCGCCCGCGATCCCGGCTAGAACATCGCCTGAACCGGCGGTGGCGAGCCATGGCGGCAAATCCTCGGCTATGGCCGCCAAGCCCTGCGGATCGGCGACCACCGTATCGGGGCCTTTCATAACCACCACCGCGCCGCTCAACGCCGCGGCGGAACGCGCGCGGTCGAGTTTTGACTTAGAACGCAGGCCATCGAAATGCGACAGCAAGACCTGTTCGCGCATATCGAGACCAAACCATTGGCTTTGGCCGTTTAAGCAAGCGCGACCAAAGAGGCGCGCATATTCGCCATCGTGCGGCGTCAGCACGACCCTCCCGCCCCGCGCCCGGATCATATGCGCGAGACCAAAAGCATCGTCTTCGAAACTCGTGAGCGCATCGGCGTCGAGCACCGCGCGTGCCGGCGCTCCGGTTTCCCCGACTTCAGTGAGCGCGGCCCGCACCAGGGCCCGGGTTTTTTCGCCGGCGCCCAGCCCTGGTCCCATGACGAGCGTGTTCTTCCGGCGATCGGCGAGGAGGCTCGCGAGGTCATCGGCGTTGTCGCACACGCGGGTCATGATCGCGGTCAGCGCCGCGGCATGGGCGCAAAGCGCCTCGCGCGGCGTCGCGATCGTCACCAGCCCCGCGCCTGCGCGAAGCGCGCCCCGCGCGGCAAGACGCGCGGCGCCCGTGTGCGCCAGCCCGCCGGAGAGGACGACCGCATGGCCGCGCGTATATTTATGGCCGTCAACGCTTGGAATTGGGAATGTCTGCCGCCAAACCGCCGGACAATTGGCGAAAGTTTTGGGCGCGATCGTCGTCAGGACATGATCCGCAATTCCAATATCCGCGATGGCCGTGCCGCCGCAATGAATGCGGCCCGGCAGCAGCAGGTGCCCCGGCTTGCGGCGAAAAAATGTGACGGTGCGCGCGGCGTTTATCGCGGCGCCGCGAATTTGCCCGCTGGAGCCGTCGATGCCGGAGGGAACATCTACGGCAAGGATCGGCTTTTTCGTCCTTTTCGTCCATACGTTGAGACGCAAGACCACAGCCCTGGCTGGCCCGTCGAGATCGCGAACAAGGCCCGCGCCGAAGAGCGCGTCGATCGCGAGCGCGGCGGACTCGAGGTCAAGTTCCTCGACGGCTAGGATCTTGCCGGTCCAGCTTTTGGCGGCAAGCGCGGCGTCGCCCCGTAGCCGGTCGGGCGCGCCGAGCAGTCCACGCGCGACGGTAAATTCTTGGCGGGCGAGCAGGCGCGCTGCGACAAAGCCATCGCCGCCATTGTTGCCCGGCCCGCAAAAAACCGCGATGCGGCTGTTGCGAGGAACAAGTTTTGCCGCCTCTGCAGCCACCGCCAGCCCGGCCTGTTCCATCAGCGCGAACCCTTGCGTGCCTCCAGCGATGGTCAGCCGGTCGGCTTCGGCCATTTCGGCGTTGATCAAGAGTTCTCTGTGCGAGGTGTTTGACGGCATGCGCAAAAGCCGGGGCGAACAAAGCAATTTGCCGAGGCAACGGCGAACCGCCGCCGGACAATGCGTTTACTTATACACCTTCTCGGCGGCGGACAGGCAGCGGCAAGTGGCGCTCGGAAGTGAATTTGACGTGCCAGGATAGGCTCAATTCGGAAGCGCGGCCGGGCCGGGCAGCGACTTATGCGAAGCATTTCGCAAGGAAGCCTGCGCTAGGGCGCTCGGCACCGGGCTTCGCGCGGGCGCCGGCTGGCACTGCATGGGGATGGTTAATCTCTGCCGTCCGGCAAACCTACAATGTGCGTGACGGGCATCGCGGCGGCGCGGCGTGCCGCACTGACGCCGCCGGGCCACCAGGCTTTCGTGCCTAGCGCCGGACACAACGCATCCGGATCTGGCAGCAGGCGAGCAAAAGCTCTTGCGCCCGGAGCGCGGGTTGGCTGGCCAACTTGGCCTTGCCCAGGCAGCGGGCGCGCCGCCATGCGGCGAGGAAGGTCCGCTCCTTGCTCCAGTGTGCACAATTGCGCCCCGATTCAGCCCATCGCGGGATGAAAGATCTGGAGCATTCGCTGCATCCCTCGCAACAAATTGGCGAATACGGCTTTGGTCAAGTCGGGAAACAAGCTTGAGCATACAATGTATAAGTTGGAATACCGATATGCGCAACAACCGGAGAAACTGTGTAAGTAGCCGAGACTTGATAGCCACATGTTGGATTGCTTACGGTAAATACCGATGGCGAAGGGTTTAGTCCGTAGGATTGCGCAGCCGCGTAGCTTTGCGTGCTGGAGATAGTGGACGTGCCGCAAACTGTTGGATTGACGTTCATGCATCGTGCCGCCATTCCTGCTCCGTGCTGCAAGGCAAATTGTGCCCACAGCCCGAAACAGAGCTGCCAGACCCCGAGCAACATCAAAAGGAACACAGGCATGGTCAGTGCGAATTCGACAGCGGTAGCGCCGCGTTGGTCGTTGAAAAGTGTCTTCCGTGTCATTGGGTTCTCACAGTCGCTTGCGCCGTGAGTATCACGGTGCTTTGTTGCCATGGATTGGGGATGATCGGGCAAAATTGCGCCCTCGAATTAACCTGGACATAAGTGCCCGCTTTGAACCCGCCGCCGGGGCAGGTCGATCCGCAAGCCGTGGCCACCACCCCGGTCGGCGTTGCGCAGCCGCAAGATTGCGACGGCGCGGGGTTGGCAAAGATGGCCTTATAATTGGTCGCATTGACGATGGCGGCCGAAATTTTGGCGGCATCGAACCCGTGCGCAATGGCGTAATTAATGCCGGCCTGCGCGGCAAACTGCACCTGCGTTTTTCGTAGGATCGTGATGCCCAATTCACCGGCGCCCAAGACCCCCGTAATGAGGACCGGCGATACCAGCGCCAATTCAATTGCCGCTACGCCGGCTATGGCAAGCCGCCTCCAGCCGAAGAAAGCGCCGAGCACTCTTGGCAAACTATCCGGCATGGCCGCGCGTCTCAACATGCGCGGTCACTCCACGAGTATTGCTGGCGCGGCGGACGACGCGCCAAGGGTGACGGCGCATTTCGAGAAACTCGAGCCGCCGGCGGCAAATATGAGCGTATCGGCGATGAGGCGCGTGCATTGTCCGGTGTGCGCCGTCCCCCCGTTGACCGCGTAAGTCACCACCGAATGCGGCGCGTAGATCGTGCCGATTAAATTAGCTGTTGGGCTTAGGGTAAAAGCTAGGCCGAGACCGGGCAACACGCCGAGCAGCGCGGGGCGGTCGTCAAAAACGACCAAACCGGCATATGGCCCCGATGACGGCGCGGTCAAATTGACGGTGCCAAGAAGGCTCAGCCCCGGCAAATTGACGAGGGCGTTGCTTGACGTCAGCACGATCGTGACCCCTGTGCCGGTCACTTGGCCACCGACGGCAACCACAAAGCCCGGCAACCCATCGAGATAGTAGGTGCCGGGGCTAAGCGTGACCTTGCCGCCCCCGGTCACGGTTATGCCTCCGCAGTAGCGGCCTGGGGACAGGGTAACCGTGCCGGTTATGTTGCCCGTGGTGGTAAAGCTACCCGCGGCACAGGTTGGATAAAGACTTAAAACATCGGGAACGGTCGTACCTGCAAACGGGTCGGGCGTCGCGGCGGCATGGACAGGGGCGGGGGTGACCGTCCCAAGGAGACCGAGAAAGCCCCCGACCACTTTGACCTTTTGCGCCTTGATTGAAGAAAAGAGGGCCGCGGTCAGCGCCACCACGCCGGGCGAGTTGTCGGCGATGGTGCATTGATCGGCCAAAACGTTGGCAAAAGCCGCGGCGGCAATGCCTGTCACAAGTGAGACAAGCGGGGTTTGACTCAGGGCAAGAACGCAAGGGACCGCGCTGGCGGAGACGGCGACCGCACGTCCTTCGATAACCACCGGGGACTTGAGAAAAAGGGACGAGAAAAAGCTTGTTTGGGGTTGTTTGATGATGACTTCGACGGCCCCTGTGTTGCCCGCAAAAGAACCCGATAGAGGCGGGTTATTCACGCTAACCACCGTGCCGCCTGCGCCGTTGACAAATTTATAGGATGCCGCCGTCGCAAAGGCTTGAAGCGTCAGATTGGTATCGCCGGCATTAAGACCGACAGCGGCACTGATCGCGGCGGAATCGGCCGCGCCCTGCATCGCCTCATGGGTCGAATACCAGGTACCGGTTTCGGAGCCGAGAGCGAGGGCGCCAATGAAGAACGGCGCCACGAGTCCAAACATAACCCCGTACGCGCCGGACCGGTCGCGCATGAAGCGAGCGGCGAGGCCATATACCGCCAATCGAGGGCGTTCGGCCGCGATCTCCCCGCCAGGAACGCGCAACCTTGTTAATAAACAACCGCAATTTTTATGAATA
>JBQTKC010000046.1:0-8412 GCA_052386575.1 Beijerinckiaceae bacterium | reverse complement strand
GGCGCAAACTGCCGCTACCCCCCCCCCCGAGAGCCGCGCTTTCTATCCTTGCCATTGCTTTGCATAATACCCCTCCCTTTCTGCGGTTATTTCATCGAGCGAGCGGACTCGTTGACGCCCAGGATTTCTTAACCTTAACCAAACTTATTTCAAAGCGATTTTGCCCGCGAGCCGCAACCCCCAAATGGGTAAGTTCGGCGCGCGTACCTGCTATCCGTCTCGCGGCTTTATGTTACAGAGACGAAATTCATTCTGCCGCGCCGGAAGCTAAGTGCCTGTCTCAACAGCCTCGCCCTCATCCTGAGGAGCCCACGAAGTGGGCGTCGCGAAGGATGCGCCGCGCGGCCCCCGAGGCGCCCTCGCCCTTCGAGACAGCCCTTCGGGCTTCTCTCCAGTCGCCCGCTTCCATTGCGTTCGCTTTGCGAACCGCTTCGCTCGCGATGGAACCTCGGGCTTCCTTTCGCTCAGGGTGAGGGCTTAGGGTATGTGCAGGCTTTTAAGACAGGCTCTAAGGTTCCACAGGTGAAATACATTTCGACGCGCGGCGCGGCGCCGCCGGTTTCGTTCACGGCAATGCTGCTCGCCGGCCTAGCGCCGGACGGCGGCCTTTACCTGCCGCAAGACTATCCGCGGCTCTCTCAAGCAACGATCGCGGGCTTTGCGGGCAAATCCTACGAGGAGGCCGCAAACGCCATCCTGACACCATTCGTGGCGGGCGAGATCGAGGCGGGCGCCTTGCGGGAAATGATCGCGGCTGCCTACAAGAATTTCCGGCATCCCGCGGTTGCCCCCCTCACTCAGCTCCATTCCAATCTCTTTGTGCTCGAACTGTTTTACGGGCCGACGCTCGCCTTCAAGGACCTGGCGATGCAGCTCTTAGCCAAGCTCATCGACCATGTTCTGAAAGCGCGCGGCGAGCGGGCAACTATCATTGGCGCAACCTCGGGCGATACGGGCGCCGCCGCGATCGAAGCCTTTGCCGGTCTCGCCCAAGCCGATGTCTTCATCCTTTATCCGCATGGGCGGGTTTCCGAGGTGCAGCGGCGCCAAATGACGACGGAAGCGGCCGCCAACATTCACGTAATCGCATTGGAAGGCACGTTCGACGACGCGCAAGCCTGCGTCAAAAACATGTTTAATCATAGCGCTTTGCGCGAAAAGCTTAATCTTTGCGGGATAAACTCGATCAATCTCGCGCGCATCCTTTTCCAGACGGTCTATTATTTTACCAGCGCGGCCGTTCTTGGCGCCCCGCACCGCAAGATTTCCTTTGTCGTGCCAACCGGCAATTTCGGCGATATATTGGCATGCTGGATAGCGAAACGCATGGGCCTTCCGGTCGACCGGCTGGTGATCGCGACGAATTCCAACGATATTTTGGCGCGCGCCTTGGCGAGCGGCGACTATATTTTGGATAAGGTTCAACCAACGCAATCGCCCTCGATGGATATTCAAGTGTCATCCAATTTCGAACGTCTCCTGTTCGAGGCGCATGGACGCGATGCCGGCGCGCTTTGCCGCTTAATGGCGGAGTTGCGGCAAAGGGGAGGATTTACGATTCCGCCCGGCCCGCTTCATGCCGTGCGCGCCGAGTTCGATGCGTTCAGCGTAACCGAGGCCGAAACCACGCAAGAGATCGCCCAAAGCTGGCGAGAAACGGGCTTCCTCGCCGACCCGCACACGGCCGTCGGCCTGCGCGCCGCGCGTCAGGCAAGGGCGCACGCATCCAGCACCCCGCTTGTTGTTCTTTCCACCGCCCATCCCGCCAAATTTCCTGACGCGATCGCGCGGGCGACAGGCGTGCAGCCGGATTTGCCTGGCCATCTCGCCGGTCTTTTTGAATGCAAGGAGAGGTTTTCGATTTTGCCCAACGACCAGCAGAAAATCGAGCGTTTTATCCTTGCCCGCGCCGCGCGCGCGTCGAGCCGGGCCGCATCATGAGCGTTGAGATCAGCACTTTGCCGTCCGGCCTAAGAATTGCGACGGATCGCATGGCGCATCTTGAAACCGCCTCGCTCGGCGTCTTTGTCGGCGCCGGATCGCGCCACGAGCGAGTGAACGAGCACGGCCTGTCGCATCTTTTGGAACACATGGCGTTCAAGGGCACGCGCAGGCGCTCGGCGCGCGCCATAGCCGAGGAGATTGAGTCCGTCGGCGGCGATCTCAACGCCGCGACGAGCACGGAACATACCGCCTATTACGCCCATGTCCTGGCCGAGGACGTTCCGCTCGCGCTCGATATCCTCGCCGACATTTTGACCGAAAGCACCTTCGACAACGTTGAGCTCGAACGCGAAAAGGGGGTTATTCTACAGGAGATCTCCGCGGTCGAAGATACGCCCGACGATCTCGTCTTCGAATTATTTAACGCCGCCGCGTTTCCCGATCAGCCGATTGGACGGCCGATCCTCGGGACGCGGGAGCAAGTTTCCTTGCTCGGCAGGGATGCGATCAGCGCCTATCTCGCTTCTCACTATCGTGCGGACGCGACGGTGATCGGCGCCGCCGGAGCCGTTGAACACGCCTCGCTTTGCGACGAGGCCGCGCGGCGCTTCGCAAACTTTCCGGCGCGGGGCAGCGAAACCGGAACCTTGCGAGCGCTCTACCGGGGCGGCGAAAAGCGCTTGAAGCGGCGGCTCGAGCAGGCCCATATTGTCATCGGTTTCGAAGGCATCGCTTACGCGCATGAGGATTTTTACGCCATGCAGATTTTCACGAATGCGGCTGGCGGTTCGATGTCTTCGCGCCTGTTCCAGGAGGTGCGCGAGGCGCGCGGGCTCGCCTATGCAATTCATGCCTTTCATTGGGGATATTCCGATACCGGAGTGTTTGGCTTTTATGCCGCGGCGAGCGCAAAGAATGCCGCTGATTTGGTGCCCGTCGCCCTCGATTGCCTCGGCCAGGCGACCTTGGACCTGAGCGGCAGCGAAGTCCGGCGGGCCAAGGCGCAGATGAAAGTGTCGCTGCTCGCGGCGCTCGAATCGCCCGCCTCCCGCTGCGAACAGCTTGCCCGGCAATTGATCGCGTTTGGCCGTATCCTCGCGCGCGATGAAATAATTGCGGCGATCGATCGCCTGGATGTTGCCCAAATCCGCGCTGCTGGCGCGCGCGCGCTCCGGTCGGCGCCAACTGTCGCGGCGATTGGTCCGGTAGCCGGGGTCTATGCGCCGAAGCAGGTCGCGCTGCGGCTGCGCGGCGTTTGAAGGAGCGGCTTATGGCTCTCTTCCGTCTCTCTCCAGCCAGCCAGGCCGCGCCTCTGGTGCGCGGCGACGGCGTTTATCTTCGGCCGCCGGAAATGCGCGACTTTGAGGCGTGGGCGGATTTGCGGGCGAAAAGCCGCGCGTTTTTGACGCCGTGGGAGCCGTCCTGGCCGGCCGACGACCTAACGCTTGCCGCGTTCCGGCGCCGGGTCCGCCACAATCAGCAGGAGATCGCCAGCGACGACGCATATCCTTTCTTGATCTTTCGCGACGGCGATAATGTGCTTGTCGGCGGTCTCAGTCTGGGACAGATCACACGCGGCGTCGTGCAGGCGACGATGCTCGGATATTGGATCGGCGAGCCCCATGCGCGGCGAGGCTATATGTCGGCCGCGCTGCGGGCAGTGATCGGCTACGCTTTCGCTACGCTCCGGCTCCATCGGATCGAAGCCTCGTGCTTGCCCCATAACGAAGCCTCGAAGAATCTATTAGAACGCACGGGATTTACCAGGGAGGGCTACGCCCGGGCCTATCTGCGCATAAATGGTGCCTGGCAAGATCATTTGCTCTACGGCCTGCTCGAAACCGATCCAGTGCCGCGTCCAGTGGCGCCGCACAGTAAGGGTTGACCGCTCCGTGCCTTGCCGCCGGCTTCGCTTCGCCTCGCGCCCGCGAGCAGGCCATCAGCCGCATCAACGATGGCTCCGTCCAAAGAACGCCTTGCCCGCGTGGCCGGCCCGCCACATCAACACGAAATAGAAAACAATAAAGACAATATCGGCGCCGATCCAAAGCATCGAAAAGAACCCCGGCAGCGCCAGAGCAACGAAGATTTGCGCGATCGCGGCCAACAGCCAAATCACGCCGCCCCAAGGCGCCGCCAGCCACAGCCCGGCCGCCCCTATAAGGTTGACGGTCGCGAAAAAAATCACCGCCGCGCCGCGCAGCGCATTCACGTTGGCGAACAACGGTTCCGGCGGCAGCAGAATCGCGCTCCATTGCAAAAGGCCCTGGATGACCCAAAGTCCCGCGAGCAGGCGCATGAATACGACCAGGAGAACCCTGGCGCTACTCGCGTCGCCGTCCATGCGCGCCGGTTCGCCGAGTCGGATGGCGGCACCTGTATTGGGGCGCGCTTCCGGCTTGCTCAATCCTAGCGAAAGCTTCATAGGCAACAATCTTGCGCGCGAAAGTCGAGCTCGCCCTCAAGGAGAGGCGCAAAATAAGCCTCGATGGCGGCGGGTTCAAGGTTTTCTACTCCGGCGGGATTCCAGAGCGGTCGATTGTCCTTGTCGATGATCAACGCGCGCACGCCTTCATAAAAATCATGGCGTCTCGCAATGCGCGACACGATGCGGAACTCGGTCCGCAATGCCTCGCCAATGTCGAGCTTGGGGCCAATTTGCATCTGACGCAATGCGATTGCAAGGCTCGACGGCGATTTGGCGCGTATCGCATGAGCGGCGGAACGCGCGAACTCCGAGCCGGCATGGCATGTATCATCGAGATTGGCGAGAATGGCAGCAAGCGTCGCTTCAGAAAAACAGCGCTCGATAAACTGACTTTGCGGGTGGAGCGCCGAGGCCGGCGGCGGCGCGCGCTCAGCCGCGATCGCGGCGGCGATGTCCTCGCCGCCAATCAGCCTCTGCACAAGGTTCGCGTGCCGCGACGAAGGCACGTGGGCGCAGGCGATCCCAAAGGCGAGCGCGTCGCCGCAGGTCATCGAGGCCCCAGTCAAGGCGAGATAGACGCCGGCATTGCTTGGCAGGCGCGGCAAAAAAAAAGTCGCGCCGACATCGGGGACAAAGCCGATACCCGTTTCCGGCATGGCGAAGCGGAAATGTTCGCCCGCGATGACAAGCGAGCCGTGCACGGAGATCCCGGCGCCGCCGCCCATGACGATCCCATCGGCCACCGCGATGTAAGGCTTGGGATAGAGTTTGATGCGCCGATTGAGGCAATATTCCTCGCGCCAAAAGCTAAGCTGTTCGGCATAGTGCCCGGCTTTGCCGAGTTCACACAGGATCCTGAGGTCGCCGCCCGCGCAAAAAGCCTTGCCGCCCGCGCCAGTCACGATGATGCGAGTGACCCCCGGATCGCGCTCCCATCCGTAGAGCGCGCCCGCCATCTCGCGCACCATATTCAAGGTCAACGCGTTGAGTGCCTTGGGGCGGTTGAGCGTGATGAGGCCGCAACAGCCTGCCTTCTCGCAAGTGATTTCCGGTTCGCTCATGGCCGCTGATGCGAGAAGTTGCCTGGCCGCAAAATGACCGTCACCTCCGGCCGGCCACGGGCCTTCGCGCTGCCCGGCACGGCCTATTTGGCGCAGCCCGGCGCCTTAAGAAGCTCGAGACGAGACATTTCCCCGGCAAGAACGAAATCGCCGTAATCGAGCCGGAGCGCGCGCGAAATACCATTTTCATAGAGGTCGAACGACAAAGTATAGCTCGGCGCGTCGTCCTTTTTGCCGGATTCGAAATAGCTGATCGAGACTGGCCAGCGCCTCATGTTATCGAGCTCTGGGATATGCACCGCCTTTTCCAAGGCGGGATCGGCGATCGGACGGCCGATGAAGGTTGTCGTGTCATAGACCTTTTCGCCGGTTTCCGACCCGTCATAGACCTTGACTTCAAGCAGGTTCTCGCCCGCATCCGCCGCCGCCAAAATGCGTTTCAGATGCTCGGTAGGGAATACCACGCCGGGATCGAGTTCGAACCTATATTGTTTCGGTTTGGCGAGGTTTACCGACAACAGCCCGCCAGCGGATTTCCAGGCTTTTCCATCGATCGCCTGGGCAGCGCCATTATCTATGCTTGTTTGCAACTTGAAATCGAAACTCCGGCCGTCGGAATCCTCGAACGTCGCCGAATGCATGTCCGACACGCGGGCCGGTCCTTCGGCGGGCTGCAATTCAGTTAATTGCCGGAAGTTCTGCACGTAGCCGTCGCAGGCGGAACCGTTGAAATCGAACGCTATTAATCCATGCGCCGCTGTTGGACTCTTGCTGCCTACTGATTTTAAAAGCGTCAATTCGTAGACCGCGCGGTGCGGGACCAGAAAAGTCCCTCTTGTGATGTCGATCGTTGCGGGCTGGGGCGCGGCGATGGCCGTTGCCGAATTTGCCGCGGCCGCCGAGAGCGGTGAAGGACCGGGCGCGGCGAGGGCGAGAGTGAAGGCCGTCAAGAACAGGATTCGGGCATGACATGCAAACATGATCGTGCTTCCTCGAACGACACGGTACGAGCGCCCGGTTACAAGCCGGGAAACGCGCGGATCGCTGGCGGCGCGCGAAAGAGGGCGCGTCATGCCAATTATGGCTCTCGCCGGTTCTGGCCGCCAGCAACCCCGCTCGGAGCGCGCTTGCTTCCAGTCGAGACCATGCCGCTCACAACCCGCGGTTTATGGCCAAGGCAAGCCGTGTATCTTTTCGGACCATGTTTTTATCGCCATCGTCTGAACCTTCCCAGCTTTAGGGTGTGATCCGAACCATGGCGATGACCTTCTGAAGCTGCGTATAGAGTTATTAGACGCCAGTGGCAACCCTGCGCTTGCGCCGAGTAAGCCCGAAAGTCCCCCTTCGGCACAATTGCAATGAGGCCTTTGAGGACAAATTGCGCGGAGTTGGGTTCTTGGGGCTGCGCGGCGACAGGAGCTTGCACCTCTCCCCCAAATCTATTTTCGAGTCGTGAGCCTACGGCCCTGCAAATTTTGGTTCGTCGCCGAAAAAAGAGTTTTTCAACAGTGTCCACGCTAAATCGGCATTGGATCGGCCAAAGCCAGATCACATGGGGGGTGCAACTGTGCCGCCAAGAGGCCAATAACCGGCGCCTATCGCAGCAACCGGGGCGGGACCACCGGCTTGCCGCGAACACAAGAGCCAAGATTGCGGCCGTTTTGAAAGGTAGTACCGATGAAATCGAAACATATCGTCGCCGTGCCAGGATTGTTTGGCTGGGGGCCGGGAGAACTGGGTGGTTTCCCCTATTGGGGAGACGCGCTGCAGCACTTCGATCGGACCCGCTTCACGACCCATTGGGCGAAATGTGGCCCGATAAGCTCCTTCCATGACCGCGCATGCGAAGTCTTTGCGCAGATCAGGGGAACGCGGGTCGATTACGGCTCCGCGCACAGCACCGCCGAAGGCCACGCCCAAAAAACCTCGCGTGATTACACGGGTCGTGGCTTTGTTACCGAACCGGATTGGTCGGCCGGCAATCCCGTCATTCTGCTCGGCCACAGCGCCGGCGCGCAGACATGCCTGCAGCTCCAACAGCTGCTTGCGCAGGATTTTTGGGGTGTCGGCTCCGATGCGAACTGGGTCGAGGCCGTGATCTGCGTGTCTGGTGTTCTCAATGGCTCGACGCTAACTTACATGTTTTGCGACGAGAAGACCGGCAGACTAAAGGGCGCGTCAAGCTTCCTGATAGGCTCGGCGCTCAAGGTCATCGAGGAGATAACGAAGGCCGCGCGTCCGATCCATGATTTGGCGGGGGTCTATGACCTTTATCTCGATCAGTGGATCGGCAAGACGAACGCGACGAGCGAGGAGCTGCTGGCTTTCTTCAAGGCCAACAGCCGGTTCACGGACGGCGAGGACAATCTCGCCTTCGATCTCAGCTTGCAGGGGTGTCTCAAGGCCAATCAAAAGTTCCAGACGAGGAACGAAACATACTATTTCTCGCTGGTGACGCACGCGACGCATGAGGGAATCCTTGGCCTGCAACAGCCAGACGAATCCATGAGTTTGCTGCTCAAGAGCGGAGCCGCGCAATTTCAAGCGATGAAGCCCGATTTCGCGCAGCCGCCGATCAAGGGTTGGGGGGCAGGCGATCTTGCGATCGGCAAATGGCGCGAAAACGACGGCGCGGTAAGTTCGATCTCGCAGCGCCTCCCATTTACGGCCGACGCTCATCCCCCTGGCAGCGAGGGTATTTTTGGGCGCGGACCGGAAACGATCGAAAAGGGGAAATGGTACTTCGAGGATATAGCTTCGATTACCGGCGAGCGGTTCGATCACTTGGACCCGGTGGTCGGCGCAAAACTGAAGAAGGATTCCGGAATCGAAGCCGCGCAGGCGACGCTCTACGGCAAGTTGAACGCGCTGTTGCAAAGGCTTTAGAGTCCGTCTCGAAAGTTCATGAAGGATTACAAAGCTTTCTGAGCATGAGCCGGATAGAGGCGAAGCGAAGGAATGTGAGGGCGCTGAGGTTGA
>JBQTKC010000045.1:0-2146 GCA_052386575.1 Beijerinckiaceae bacterium | reverse complement strand
CGTGGTCGAGCCATGCATCGACGGAGCGTTTGCGTGACGGGGGTCCTCATAGAAGTCCCGGATCATTTCTCCGCCCAAGATCCACAGATTGTCGCGATGGATCCGCAGCGTCTTGCGCGACAGTCCGGTGTCCATCTTTCAACGCTATCTCGTACTTGCGGTGTGGTAGCGGCTGCGGGCGATCCATGCACTTTGCGTTGACAACCACTGCCGTCTCGCCTAACATTTCTTACGTTTGTCTTACCAGAGGATATTGCATGCACACGACCAGACTTTCGAGTAAAGGGCAAGTGGTCTTGCCCAGCGCCACCCGCGCCACGCGCGGATGGATAACGGGTACCGAGTTCGCCGTCGAAGAAACACCGGACGGCGTGCTGCTGCGGCCGCTCAAACCCTTTGCGCAAACACGGGTGGAGGAGGTGTTTGGCATGGCCCGCTACCAAGGTCCAAAACGCTCGCTGAAAGATATGGCGGAAGCGGTGTTGGCCGAGGCGCGCAAGCGCAAATAATGACCGCGCTCGACACCAACGTCGTAGTGCGCTTTCTTGTCAATGACGATGACCAACAAGCGCAGCGGGCACGCGCCCTGATTGCAGCCGGTAGTGTGCACATCCCGCCTACGGTACTGCTGGAAACGGAATGGGTGCTGCGCTCGGCCTACGGCTTTGGTGCTGGCGATATCCTGGTATTCCTTCGCGCGCTGCTCGGCCTGCCCGGTGTTTCGGTGGGAGCCTCGGTGCAAGTAGCAGTCGCATTGAAAGGCTACGAGCAGGGGCTCGATTTCGCCGATGCGCTGCATCTGGCCTTTAGCGCTGACGCGGAAACCTTCGCCACGTTCGATACGCAACTGCTCCGCCGCACACGGCGTATGCGCGGAATGATAAAAGTGGTCGCCGCCTAAGAAATGCCAATCTCTGTGTAGCATGTGCCATCCTTTGTAGGGCAATCGTGCCGATGGCCACGGCATGCGTGCCGCATGCCTACAAAAACTCGCGCCGTCTCAATCCAGACGATAGCGCACGCTGGCGGTGATTTCTTGCAGGGCACCACAAAAGCAGCCGGTAGCATCGCAGCATCTTTCAACGTACTCCTCGCCGAAACAGGTTTTGCGCGCTCAGGGCTTGTGAAAAAATCGTCGCGAGCGAAGGGAGGTCGCGTTCCGCCGGAGCAGGAACCGCAGTGTATGTTGAAATACATGAGGATTCCGAGCACCGCCGGAACGCGAGATCCCGAGCGCAGTAGATTTTTTCACAAGCTCTCACTCCTCCACGAAGTGCAGGCTGCCGAACAGGCCATCGGCCTCGCCGTTCGGCCCGGCGGTGAAGTACAGGTGATTCGCACGCCCGAGGCTCGCGCCGTTGCCGAAGGCGAGGCCCCAGAGGCCATCGATCTGGAGGGCCTGCCGATCGCGGCCGCGTAGATATCCTTTCTGCCGCCCGCTCTTCAAGCCGAAGGCCACCAGGGTGCCGTCGCCGAAGTTGCCGACGATGAGCCGTTGGGAGAACGACCCGAACCCCTTGGGCGCCACGGCCAACCCCCAGGGCGCATTGAGCCTCCGGCTCGCCTGCAGCGTGCGCAGGTGCCGGCCGTCGAGATCGAACTCCACGATGTACCCGAGCCCCGGCCCCTGCTCTTCCTCGACGGGATCGTCGGTGGTCTTGGCGTAGGCGACGAGGAGGCCTTGCCTCGCAGCCCCGTCGATCTTGAATTCCAGGAACTGGATGTTGAAGGGTGCGAAAGCCTCGGGCACATCGGCCGGCCGCGCGAAGGCGCCGTTCAGGATCGGCTGGTAGGCGCCGTCGAAGCTGTCGATCCGGCGCAGGCCGAAGTTTGCGGCGTACAGGCGGTTGCCCGAGCTGAAGGGCGTGATCGCGAGTCCTTTGTATACCGAGCCCGACTCGCCGTTCACGGCGAGGGTGAAGGAGCGCATGCGCTCCGCTTGGCTCGATCCGGTCTCGGCCCAGCACTGGAGATTGCCGTCCTCGGTCACGACGAGGAACCGGCTCGGGGCCGCGATACGGATACCGGTGAAGCTCGTGCCCGAACACGGAAACTCTGCCGATCCGCTGAAGACCTGGCCGGTCGGCGTCGGTGATTGCTCGGGTGTCGCCGGCGCCGGCTCGACCCGCAGCGTCTTAAGCGCGTC
>JBQTKC010000044.1:0-9598 GCA_052386575.1 Beijerinckiaceae bacterium | reverse complement strand
GCCGTCAATGCCTTGATCTCGTTCGACAGGGCGAGTTCCTCGTCTCCCCTCGTGTCCGCCGCGACGGCCATAATCGCCCGTGTTGAGGTTTTTTCATCGTCAATCCTGACGAGATCACCCGAGGCGCAAGTCTCGTCAAGCGGGCGAGGGTAGTAAGCCGGATTGACCCAATAGGCCATTCGGCTCCGATCTCCGAGCGGCTTGCTAAAAAGGGCCGTATCCCATTGGCATTTCAAGACCGAAGCTGTCGGCTTGTTGCCAATCCCATGAATATAAATGATTGTGTTTGGTTCTTTTGCTCCTGCGGGTTTAGGAGCATCAGCTTTTGCCCCAACTTCGTGCAACGCTACGCGGGTAGAAGGCGCCAGATCAGGTACCCGAGTATCGGCTGGTTTGTCAGCAACACCAGTTCGGCGTTTATGGCCTTTGCTTGAGGCGGGTGCCTTCTCATCCTTAATCATTCCTCCCCTCCTCCTTAGGTCCATTATCTTGCGTCGGGGCGCTTCGTTGGTTCACTGGACAAACGACATCGCCTGCGCTTGACGAGTGAACGTGCCCGGCGTTTCCCGAGAATATAGCAAACGCCTACGGTGTGCCGACGACCATCAAATTCTATTGGACGCATAGCAGAAGTCGACAGATGTTGCTCGAATTACATCGTTATCAGAATGGCATACAAGCTCCCAGTTTCATCCTGCCGGGCGCGCCAAATTTACACTGTCCGGTCCGGACCCTTCAGGAGGGCGGCAGGGCGGGTCCGATCCTGGCGCGGGCCATGAAGGGCGCGCTGGGGAGTTGCCCGCTGTCGAGGCGAGGGCGGTGGCCTTGCCGTTTAGCCTCAACTGGCCGAATTGACTTGGTTTGCGGGTTGCCTTTATAAGGGCGAAAAACGCGGGCCCAAGGCGGCCCATGTCGCTCATCGTTGAAGGGGGTCAGGGTCTCTGACCTGCGCTGCCTTTGTTTGGCGGAAGTGTTGTCCGCGCCGGCGTGGCCTCCACATTCTCAATCTTGCCGTAGCGGCATTTGTGGCTATATCGGACCAGGGGGAGCGGCGCGGTGAAGCGGACCTATCAACCAAGCAAGCTTGTGCGCAAGCGCCGGCACGGGTTTCGCGCCCGGATGGCGAGCGTGGGCGGCCGCAAGGTGATCGCGGCGCGGCGCGCGCGCGGCCGCAAACGGCTTTCGGCGTAAAATTCTCCGACGATAGGCTCTACTATTTCTCATAGCTTCCATGAAACACCGGAATACTCCGGGGTCTCGGTCTAGCGGTTTCCCGGTTATGTCCGCTTTGCTTCACAATTTTCTGCTAGCGTGGGGATCGCGAAGTGCCGGCGGGACGGCACGGTCACGTAAATTGGTGGTCCTTCCTGCCAGCCAGCATTCGCCGCAAAATTGGCTTGAAAAAAGACTTGGCGCGGTCTTTTCTTCTGGCGGGTTTTAACGCCATGCGAAAGCCTCGCGCCGGGCCGGGCGCAACGGCCGCGAGCTCGTCTTCGTCAAGGTTCGCGGCAACGCCCTGCGACGAGCCGCGAGGAAACGCCGCGGCGGCGCCGGAACGGCTTCGGCGAAGGGCCGATTTCCTTCGCGCGGCAAAGGGAAAGCGATTTTACGCGCGGGGACTGACGTTACAAGCGGCGCCGCGCCCGCCAGCACATGGCGGTCCGCCCGCTTTTGGCGCAGGGACCCCGCCGCGTCAAACCGGGCAGCCGCCTTGCGTACTCCCTTGCCTTGAAGCAGTGCCACGGTTTGGTTTCACCGTAACCAAACAAACTGGCGGCGCGGTCGAGCGCAACCGGATCCGCCGCCGTCTCAAGGAGGCGCTGCGGCTACTCGACCCTCTTCCGGCGCTGCCAGGCCATGATTATGTAGTCCTCGCCCGGCCCGAGGCGCTTTACATGCCGTTCCAGGACTTGCAGGGGGAACTTATCCGGGCGCTCGGCAAAATCGGCGCCCAGAAAATCCGGCCGCCCATCCGCAAGGATGGTGGCCGCGAGGGCCACGCCGCTGGCGGCGCGGATGCGGCGCGACGACAAGGTAGAAGAGTCAGGAAACCCGAGGGATGATGACCCAGGAAACCAGAAACGTAATGCTCGCGACCGGCTTGTCACTGCTCGTCGTTTTTGCGTGGGACGCGTTGTACATCCGGCCGCATCTCGACAAGGAGCGGCAGACCCAAGCTGAAATGCGCGCGCGCGTTTCCCCTGACGCGGAGTCTGGGCCGCAAGCGGGCGGTTCCCAAGCCGCGCGTCCACAAGCACCGGGTTTGAGCGCGCCGGCGCAGGGAACAGCCCCGGTGTCGCAAAAGAGCCGTGCCGATGCCCTGGCCGAAAGCCCAAGGGTCAAACTCGACGCACCCGCAATCTATGGATCGATCGCCCTCAGGGGCGGGCGCATCGACGACGTGTCGTTCAAGGACTACCGCGAGACGGTCGACCCCAACAGTGCAAACATCGTCTTGCTCTCGCCCGCGGGTTCGCCGTCGCCTTATTACGCCGAGGCGGGCTTCATCGCCGATCCCGGCGCGAATCTCGTCCTGCCCGGACCCGATACGTTGTGGCAAGCCGATCACGATACGCTGACCGCAACATCGCCAGTGACGCTCACCTACGACAACGGCCAGGGCTTCGTGTTTCACCGCAAGATCGCGGTGGACGGCCATTACATGTTTACGCTGACCGACAGCGTCGAGAACAAGTCGACGCAGGCGGTCACGCTGCACCCCTATGCCTTCGTCAAACGGCAAGGCTGGCCCTCGCATGTGGGCTTCTACAGCGTGCACGAGGGGTTTGTAGGGGTGGTTGGCGGCCAATCCGGCGTGGAGCAAATCAAATACGACCAGATTGAAAAGGAGGAACATGCCGAAAAGCAATTTTCGGGGACCGGCGGCTGGCTCGCCATCACCGAGAAATATTGGGCCGCGGCTGTCATCCCCGACGGGAATACGGCTGTCATGGCGAGTTTTTCCGGATCCGGCGGCGCTCCAATAATTTATCAGGCGGGTTTTGCCGGAACGGAAGGACGGGCGATTGCGCCGGGCGGGTCAGGGGAATTCACGACTAGGGTTTTCGCGGGCGCCAAGGTGTCCAATTTGCTCGACAAATACCAGGCCAATTTGGGGATCGAAAGGTTCGATCGCCTGATCGACTGGGGCCGATTATATTTTATTACCAAGCCGATGTTCCAGCTGCTCGACTTTATCTACAAGTTTGTTGGCAATTTCGGCGTCACGATCCTCTTCATCACGGTGCTGGTGCGGTTAGCCGTGTTCCCGTTGGCCAACCGCAGTTTTAGGGCAATGGCCAAGATGAAGACGGTGCAACCGCAGATCACCGCGATCAAAGACCGCTTTCCCGACGACAAGCCCAAGCAGCAGGCGGAAATCATGGCGCTTTACAAGCGCGAAAAGATCAATCCCTTGTCGGGCTGTCTGCCGGTTCTGGTTCAGCTTCCGGTTTTCCTCGCGCTCTACAATGCGCTCGTCCTGACGATCGAAATGCGGCAGGCGCCGTTTTTCGGCTGGATCAAGGATCTTTCGCAGCCCGACCCGACCAATGTCTTTAATCTGTTCGGTCTCATCCCCTTCGACCCGACTCAAATACCGGCGTTCGGACCCTGGCTTGCGATTGGCGCTTGGCCCCTGATCATGGGCATTACCATGTTCATTCAGATGAAGGTGAACCCAGAACCGACAGATCCGGTGCAGAAGCAGGTGTTCACCTGGATGCCTGTCATTTTCACCTTCACCCTCGGCAGCTTCGCCTCTGGTTTTGTTATCTATTGGACCTGGAGCAATATTTTGTCGGTCGCTCAGCAGATGGCGATCATGAAGCGGGCCGGCGTCAAGATCGAACTTTGGGACAATTTGATCGGGATGTTCCGCAAGAGAGCGACAACCTGAGTTGGGATGGCCGGTGGCCGTGACGGATCTGACGCGGGACGCGGGCGACTTTGCCGAAATGGGACGCAAGCTTTTCGGCGGGGAATGTGCGTTTCTATGGGCCGCGGCGAACGCCGCCCAATTGCCGCCGCCGGGCCCGCCGGAGATCGCCTTCGCCGGCCGGTCCAACGTCGGAAAATCCTCGCTTCTCAATGCGTTGACCAATCGCAAAACGCTGGCGCGGACGTCGCATACGCCGGGCCGCACGCAGGAACTTATTTTTTTCGGACTTAGCGGCGGCGGCGGGGAAACCGCGGCAGTGCGCCTGATCGACATGCCCGGCTATGGCCATGCCGAGGTATCGAAGGAAAAGACCGCGTCCTCGGCCCGGCTGATCGAAGATTTTTTGCGCGGCCGGGTGCCGTTGCTGCGCGTGTTTCTTCTCATCGATGGCCGCCATGGCGCAAAGCCGATCGACAACGAGATTTTGGATTTTCTCGATCGATTTGCAATTTCCTATCAAATCGTCTTGACGAAGCAGGACCAAGTGAAAGCCGCAGAGCGGGAAGGCCGCCTCGCCGCCGCGCTCGCCCTCGTGAACAAGCGTCCGGCCGCGTTTCCGGAGGCGGTCTTCACTTCGTCGCGAAGCGGCGAGGGTATTGCCGAGCTGCGCGCCGCGATCGCGAGGCTCTTGGCGACACGCGGCACCACACGCCACGAGACGCGGTAATCCGGCGGTTCGAAATGTGGGGGCCAGGCGGAATCGAAACGCCGGCCACTGCAATGGCAACGCGAAGCGAGCCCGCTTGCCCGCGGACACGCGCGCTCCTTTGCGCTCCGGTCCGGGCGTGCTATGAGCCGCTGGCAGCTCGCGGCCGGCGCTATTTTGCAAGACTCCGTTTCCCGCCCGAACGCTTGCGGCGGTCCCGCGAGGCAAACCACGGAGCCGGCATTGGCTTTGAACACGCGACCCTCGCTCAATGAAGCGCTCACGTTTGACGATGTGCTGCTTCTGCCGGGTCATTCGGCGGTCCTGCCCAGTGCCGCCGAACTGAAGACGAGGCTCGCCGCCACCATCAGCTTGAACATTCCGATCGTCTCGTCCGCGATGGATACGGTTACCGAGGCGAAGCTCGCCATCGCGCTTGCCCAGGCCGGCGGAATAGGCGTCATTCATCGCAATCTCGATCCCGCCGAGCAGGCCGAGGAAGTTCGTAAGGTTAAGCGCTACGAAAGCGGGATGGTGGTCGATCCGATCACGATTTTTCCGGATGAAACCCTCGCCGATGCCCAAGCGCTCATGCGCCGGCACGGGATTTCCGGCATACCCGTGGTCGAGCGCGGCCCAAGCGGCAAACCGGCGAGGCTGCGCGGCATATTGACGAACCGCGATGTCCGGTTCGCCGATAATCCGTTGCAGCCCGTCAGCGAATTGATGACCAAGAATCTCATCACGGTGCGCGAAGGTGTGAACGAGGATGAAGCGCGCCGCCTCCTGCATCAGCATCGCCTGGAAAAGCTCATTGTCGTTGACGACGATTTCCGCTGTGTCGGGCTGGTGACCGTCAAGGACATGGAAAAGGCGACGCTTCATCCAGCCGCCTGCAAGGATGCGGAAGGCAGACTGCGGGTCGCCGCCGCCTCGACGGTGGGCGACAAGGGCTTTGAGCGCGCGCTCATGTTGATCGACGCGGGGGCGGATTGCATCGTGGTGGATACCGCGCACGGCCACGCGAAGGCCGTGTTGGATCAGGTCGCGCGATTAAAACTCGCATCGAACAAAGTCGCGCTGCTCGCGGGCAACGTGGCGACCGCCGACGGCGCGAAGGCGCTGATCGACGCCGGCGCCGACGCGATCAAGGTGGGCATCGGCCCCGGCTCCATCTGCACGACCCGCATCGTCGCCGGGATCGGTGTCCCCCAGCTCACCGCGATCATGGATTGCGCCGAAGCCGCGAGGGCCGCCAATGTCCCGGTTATCGCGGATGGCGGCATCAAATATTCCGGCGATGTCGCCAAGGCGATCGCGGCCGGCGCCGGCTGTGTGATGATCGGTTCGCTTTTCGCCGGAACGGACGAGAGTCCGGGCGAGGTCTATCTCTATCAGGGCCGTTCGTTTAAATCCTATCGCGGCATGGGCTCGGCCGCGGCGATGGCGCGCGGCTCGGCGGATCGCTATTTCCAGCAAGACATCGCCGACCAATTGAAGCTCGTCCCCGAGGGCGTCGAGGGACAGGTGCCCTATCGCGGCCCCGCCGCGGCGATCTTGCATCAACTGGCCGGCGGATTGCGGGCCGCCATGGCCTATGTCGGAGCCGCGGATATCGCGGAATTTCAGGCGCGTGCGCGGTTTATTCGAATTTCCGCGGCGGGCCTGCGGGAAAGCCACGTTCACGATGTCGCGATCACAAGAGAGAGTCCGAATTATCCGGCAGGCGAGTGAAATAGCTGGCGTCTGCCTGATCCGTTTTTTCCTGTTTGACTTTAAGTGGAATCCCAGCCGCGGCAAAGAAAATCGTCGCGCATAGAAGGACGGCGATTGATTCCGCGCGCCATCGCGGTTCGAGGAATTGTCGTCCCGTCGGCGATTTTATCGCCCGCGCCGCTCGTGCGTAATGACCCGGCCGGCAAACCCGCCGGCCGGGTCAAAAGCGCAATAGCGAAGTCCCGGGCGCCCCAAATTACTGGTAATAGTAGGGATACCCGTAGTAAGGATAATAATAGCCGCCTCCTGCCAGCGCGAAAGGAAGCGTGGCCAAGCCAAGCGCGGTGCCCGCGACGGCTGCCGCCGGGTTCCAACCATACCCGCCATAGTATCTATGGTGGTACCGGCCATAGTGTCTATGTCTATGATAGTACCGGCCATAGTGTCGATGCCGATAGCGATAATGGACTTGCTCGATCTGTGCTTGCTGGGGCGCTACGAGCGTCGCGCCCGCCACGCTTGTCGGACCGGCAAAAGCAGCCGAGGTAAGCGCGAGAAAGGCGGATCCCGCCAGCAGGGAGATTTTTTGCGTATGCATGATATACCTCCTTTGAGGCTTAACCAACGATCGCACCGCGCGTTTGTTCCAGTTCTCCGAACCTGTTCGCGAAAATTTTGCTTGGGCGGCTTTTTGCTCCCGGTCAAGCGAGGTCAATAGAAGAGACCGTTGCTTCCTCGGTAGTGCGACGAGATCACGTGCTGAAACGCCACAATGCCCGACCTTTTGCTCGAGCTTTTTTCCGAGGAAATCCCCGCCCGCATGCAGGCCGGCGCGGCGGAAGATCTCCGCCGTCTCATCACCGGAGCCTTGCGCGAGCGCGGCCTTTCGCACGAGGGCGCCGTGAGTTTCGCGACGCCCCGGCGGCTCGCCCTGCACATAGCTGGTCTACCGGCCCGCCAACCCGATACGCGCGCCGAAAAGCGCGGGCCGCGGGTCGGCGCGCCCGATGCCGCGGTGCAAGGCTTTTTGAAAAGCGCGGGTCTCAAATCGCTCGCGGACGCCAAAATCCAACGGGATTCCAAAAAAGGCGAATTCTATATCGCCGTCACGGAGCAAAAGGGCCGGCCGACGATCGAGGTCTTAGCCGAGGTCTTGGCAGCCACGATAAAGAGCTTTCCATGGCAGAAATCCATGCGCTGGGGCGAGGCCTCGGGGCGGGCCGGTTCGCTGCGCTTCGTGCGCCCGCTGCACGCGATCCTCGCCACATTCGGTTCGGAGAACGAAGAGACGGAAGTGGTGCCTTTCTCCGTCGATGGCATCGCCGCCGGCAATTTCACTTTCGGCCACCGGTTCATGGCGCCTGGAATTATCAAGGCGCGCTGTTTCGGCGATTACGCGGCGGCGCTGAAAAAAGCCAAAGTCGTACTTGATCCTCAACGGCGGCGCGACATCATCCTTTATGACGCCCGCGACCTTGCCTTGGCGCAGGGGCTCGAACTTGTCGAGGACGAAGCGCTTTTGCAAGAAGTCGCTGGACTCGTCGAATGGCCGGTGGTTCTGATTGGCGAATTCGACGCCGCGTTTCTCGACCTCCCGCCGGAAGTCGTCAGGACAACGATACGCGTCAACCAAAAATGTTTCGTGCAAAAGGATCCTTTGAGCAGACGCCTCAGCAACAAATTCGTGCTCGTGGCGAATATCGAGGCGAGCGATGGCGGTGACGCAATCGCCGCTGGCAATGGGCGGGTCGTGCAAGCGCGGCTCGCCGACGCCAAGTTTTTTTGGGAGACCGACCTCAAGGTCAAACTCGAAGATCGATTAAAAAAGCTCGATCAAATCGTTTTTCATGAAAAGCTTGGCACCCAGGGCGAGCGGGCCAAAAGACTGGAAAGACTTGCCGGCGCAATTGCAACCTACACGGGTGCCGGCGTTGCACTTGCCGAACAAGCGGGCCGCCTCGCCAAGGCCGATCTGACCTCGGAAATGGTCGGCGAATTTCCCGAGCTGCAGGGAGTGATGGGACGCTGCTACGCCCTCGCGCAAGGCGAGGAAGCAAGCGTCGCCGAGGCGATCGAGGATCACTACAAGCCGCAAGGCCCAAACGATCGCGTGCCGCGCGCGCCAGTCGCGATCAGCGTCGCGCTCGCCGACAAGCTCGACCTGCTGACCGGCTTCTTTGCCATTGGCGAAAAGCCGAGCGGCAGTAAGGACCCGTTCGGTTTGCGCCGCGCGGCGCTCGGCGTCATCGCGCTCATCCTCGAAAACAAGCTGCGTCTTCCGCTGCGCTCGATTTTCGCCGCGGCGTTCGCGCAAGCCAATTTCGTGGAGAGCCGGGACGTCCCGGCTGGCAATCCGGACGCATTGTTCGATGAGCTCATAAGCTTTTTCAGCGAGCGCCTCAATGTCTATCTGCGCGAGCGCGGGGCGAGATATGATCTCATCGACGCGGTGTTCGCTTTGCCGGATCAAGACGATCTCCTTTTGATCGTATCCAGGGTCGAGGCGTTGGGGAGTTTACTCGATACGGAAAGCGGCAAGAATCTGCTGGCCGGCTATCGCCGCGCCGCCAACATTCTCCGCGCCGAGGAAAAAAACGATGGGCCAGGCGCCTTCGACGGCGCCTTCGATCCTACGCTACTTAAAGATACGACAGAAATTCAAGACACGGCCGAAAAGCGTCTTTGGGGTGTAATCGCCAACATCAGCCTCGAGATACCGGAAAAACTGAACTTGGCTTACGAACGGATTGGCCAGCCCGGATTCGAACAACAGACGCCTTTTGAGGATGTGATGGACTCCATGTCTTCGCTGCGCGACCCGGTCGATGAATTTTTTGAGAATGTGACTGTCAACTCTGGCAATCCAGTGCTGCGCCTCAACCGGCTGCGACTCTTGAACGAATTACGAACCGCGATGCACAAGATCGCCGATTTTTCCAAGATCGCGGGATAGGCGCGAAGGCGGCTTCCAGCGCATAAACTTCGCCTTGCCGTCAAAGCTGCCTTCAATCCAAAAGGGCGAGGTTCTGGCTTCCATATTGCCCGGGTAGCGTCAGCGATCACGAAAATGTGTGCTCGCGAAAGGCAGACCTAAAAGCCGCTCCTCGGCGAATAAATATCTTGGATGCGCAAACAACAAAAAATGATTTCCCCTGGCGTCTCGTCACGGGTAGCTGTTCCGCAAGCCGGGAGGACATGAGCCACAGGGCATGTTCGCCGCCGGCGAGCTTGAGAGCTTAGAGAGGCAAGTGACATGAGCTCAGTATCTGATGTACGCTCCGGCGAGGCCGCGGCCG
>JBQTKC010000043.1:0-9368 GCA_052386575.1 Beijerinckiaceae bacterium | reverse complement strand
TTGCGATACGATAATCTGCACGACGATCAATTCGGCGCCGCAGCGCTCGGCCAACGAGGCGGCCCATCGGACCGCTTGGTCCGCCGTTTCGGACCGATCGGTCCCCACCATCACACGCCGCACCGGGGCATCCGGGGGGTCCATCTTCGGTCGAGTGTGCGTGGGCGTTTTGGCATCGTGTCTCATGGCGATCCTCCTCCAGGCCGGAAACACTCTTTAGTGGCCACCCCCGTGGGCTTTTCGAGCACTGGCCGATCGATTTTCTTTATCGGCGATGGTGTTCGGTCAACCTTTCTGATTCTGTTTGCCAAGGGGCCTGCACGCATGGTTGCGCTGGTGAGTTCGATCCGATGACCCTTATGAAACGAGGCGACCGAGAATCGAATTGGCGTAAGTCGGCTCGCCGATGATCTCATGCCAGCCCTTCGTCAATTCGAACAGGTACGAAGTGCGTGACGCGGGGGCCAGCGCCGAGGCCGTGACACGGACAATGATGCACTTTGTCGAGACAAAATGAGGCACAGGTCGATCTGCAGGCGCTGCATCGCGTCTGCGATCGGATCATCAGCAATCGCACGCCGCTCATCTGTCAGATGCAGGTGTTCTGAAAGAGCAGGTGGCTCCTATTTGGTGATCCGCTCGGCAGAATAAAGATGCCGCTTACCTGGCACGCCCTTTAACACATGGGAGCCTCGGTCTACGAATTCTAGTCCGGAACCGACTACAAGATCCTTCACGGTACCTGACACTAAGACCTCGCCGGGGCCAGCCAACGCCGCAACTCGAGCGCCGATGTGTACCGCGATTCCGGCCACATCATTTTCCATCAACTCGACCTCCCCAGTGTGCAACCCAGCGCGGATCTCTAATCCGAGTGAGCGCGCAGACTGACAGATTGCACGAGCGCAGCATATAGCTCGTCCGGGAGCGTCAAACGTGGCTAGAAAACCATCTCCAGTGGTCTTTATCTCTCTTCCACGATAACGAGCAAGCTCTTTCCGAATCTGATCATTATGAACGGTGACAATTTCTTTCCACATTTGATCTCCTAAAGCGGCTGCGCGCTCGGTTGATCCGACGATATCAATGAAAAGCACCGTTGCCAGCACCCGGTCTAGATTTGGGCCCCGCCTCACACCAGTTAGACCCGACAGAAACCCCTCAATTTCCTTATCGACTGCATCCGTGTCACCGGCCAGAGGGAGGTGGTCCTCGCCTTCGAGTTCAACATACCGCGCGCCAGTGATGTGCTCCGTAATATACCGTCCATGTCGAACATCAACAAAGGCGTCTCGGGCCCGATGAAGCACTAACGTGGGAACTGAAATCGCCGGAAGCACATGACGAACGTCCCCTTCAAAGCCCATGCGAAGAAGACCTACTGCCGCACCGGGACTCACGGACATTCGCTCGTAGTGACCCCACCAGGCGCAAAACTGCTCGTCACTCGCCAGGCTCGGTGCAACGACGTTCACGGCTGCTCCCTCACCCCAGTGGGGCTCGAGTGCTGTTAAGAGATCTTCAAACTCAATTGGATCAAAGCCCCAATCGTAATCTGGTGCCCTAAAAGCGCGCGCCCACGAGCCAAACACCACTAAAGCTTTGGTTCGCTCAGGATAGGTTGCGGCAAACAGCATGCACAAAGGCCCACCTTCGGAAACCCCAAACAGAACAGCACGGCGTGACCCAACAGCGTCGAGGATCGCATGAAGGTCTTCCATGCGATCCTCAAGTGTCGGCAGACACTTCGGTGAGACTCGGTCCGACATGCCAGTTCCGCGCTTGTCGAGTAAAATGAGCCGGCTGAACGAAGCACGTCGACGATAGAAGCGAGCTAACCTTGGCTGCTCCCAGGCCACTTCAAGATGACTGATCCAGCCAGGTATTAGTACGAGATCAATTGGTCCATTGCCGACCACTTGGTAGGCAATGTGAAATTCACCACTTCTAGCATAGTTAACTGCCACGGCTCTGCTCTGGCGCGCCTCAGGTTGGAATCCTATCCGTTGGGCGCACAAAGGATAAGAGCGGTTTTAACCCGCCTGGTCAAAAAAATATGGTGTTGTCGGCGGCGGCGATCTTCCCGTTCGGCCTGACGCAACCGCGCATCCCTCGACGATCTGCTAAGGGGGCCGGGGGCTAAGTCGCGCTTGTGATCGGCTCAGACTCGCCCCAGCAACCCCTACTTATGCCACCGGCACCAGGACAACCGCGGAATTTGGGTCTAAAATCACTCGTACTCCCGCTTCCCTGACTAATCATGCGACCAAGGTGTTAGGTTAAACAACCTCTCAATGAACCTTGGACTTAACCACAATGCCCTTCGATGGAATCCGTAACGCTCATCTTGAGCGAGTCGCTGCAGAACTTTATAGCGACCAGATGCCCTACCACAACTTCAACCATGTAATTAGAACATTGGTGGCAGCAGAAATACTGATGGAGCGTTGCCTTAAGGAGGGCGTTCCAATTAACGGCGAAGTAGTTTATTTGGCGCTCCTTTTTCATGATGCGGGTTACCATGAAGATCACATAAATAAAGGCTTTACAACTAAGGAGGAATATTCTTCCAACCTTGCTATTCAGTGCTTGCGGGCCGAAGCTATTCCTGAAGATACGATCAAAAGGGTGGTTGCTGCCATTCTCAGCACTGAGCGAGACGCGCAGTTCACCTCCAATGAGGAAAAAGCCGTTCGAGCCGCGGATCTCGCTGGGCTCGCAAGCGATTACAAAAACTTTCGGTCTGATGTGGAAAAGCTGCGCCAAGAGGACGAATTGTTAACTGGGCGCAAGGTGGCTTGGGATGAATGGAAAACATCCACTGAGGAAACCATCAGATTCTATTTGAGCCCGGTCGGCCTCGCTCTACCTGAAGCTTGCGCCGACAATGCGGCTACATTTTATGCACAAGCACATCAGAATCTATCACGATTGCTCAGCGAGCATTAGGGTGTGCTTCCAAGGTTACCTGTCGAATTGAGGAAACCGCATTCTCAAATGGCTATCGAAGGGTTGGAACAACGCAAGCTCGCCGCGATCATGTTCACGGACATGGTGGGCTACAGCGCGCTGGCGCAGCGCGACGAGGGGCTAGCGCTGCAATTGCTCGAGGAACACCGTGCTGTCTTGCGGCCCGCGTTCCTCAATTATCAAGGACAGGAGATAAAAACCATAGGCGACGGATTTCTGGTTGAGTTTGCCAGCGCGTTGGCCGCGGTGAATTGCGCGGTCGAACTCCAGGAGGCGCTGGTCCGACGCAACTTGGGCGCTCCTTCAGATAGACAGTTGCAGGTTCGAATTGGCATTCATCTCGGCGATGTGCTGCGCCGGGGGGGTGACATCGTGGGCGACGGCGTGAACATCGCCGCGCGGGTCGAGCCTCTGGCCGATTCGGGTGGGATCGCGATCACACGGCAAGTGTTCGATCAGGTATACAACAAAGTCCCGCAGACTTTGACGCGCATCGGCAAGGTCGAGTTGAAGAATATCAAGCGGCCGGTGGAGGTCTATCGCATCATACTGGGGCCAACAACCAGGACGGCGGCCGCGGGCAAGCGGAAGACGGCGCGGCAACCCAGCCGCGAACAACAGCGATCCATCGCCGTGCTCCCGTTCGTGAACATGAGCACCGACCGGGAGAACGAATTTCTGAGCGACGGGATCAGCGAGGATTTGCTGAACGCTCTGTCGTGGATCGCAGGGCTGCGTGTGGCGGCGAGGACGTCGTGCTTTGCGTTCAAAGGCCGGAACGAAGACATCCGCAAGATCGGAGAGGCCCTCGGTGTGGAGACGGTGTTGGAAGGCAGCCTCCGCAGGGTGGGCACCAAGCTCCGCATCACAGCTCAGCTCATCAAGGTCGCCGACGGTTTCAGCCTCTGGTCGGAGCGGTTCGACCGCGAGATGCAAGACGTGTTTGCTATCCAGGACGACATCACCCGTGCGATCGTGGCCGCGTTGAAGTTGCGCTTGGCCGGTCGCAGCGACCAGCCGGTCTTCAAGTTGCAAACGGCCAACGCTGAAGCTTACGAGTTGTATTTGAAAGGCCGTTTCTGCTGGAACCAGCGTGGCATTGGGCTGCGGAAGGCACTGCATTACTTCGAACTGGCCTTGATCGAAGATCCCGCCTACGCCCTGGCCATGAGTGGCCTCTCCGACACTTACAGCCTATTGAGTTGGTACGGTGACCTGCCACCTGCCGAGGCGATTCCGAAGGCCATCGCCCTTGCGGAGCGGGCGGTGCAACTGGACCCGCAGCTTGCCGAGGCACACACGTCGCTGGGATTTTGCCAACTCTGCAACTGGAACGCGGCCGGTGCCGAACGCGAATTCCGTCGCGCCATTGCGTTAAACCCCCGGACTACCCCTGCGCGCTACTGGCTCGGTTACTTTTACTCCTGCGTTGGCCGCCACGAAGAGGCCATCGAACATTGCCGGCATGCGGTCGGGCTCGAGCCTTTTTCGGCAATCGATCGAATGTTTCTCGGGTGGATGTATTACCATGCGGGAAAGTTCGACGAAGCCGAGCAACAGCTGCGCAGAGGGAACGAACTTGATGGGGATGTGCGTTTCGTTGCCGGAATTTGGTTTCTGGGCAAAGTCTATGTTGCCTCGGGCAAGCGCGACCTGGCGTTCCGGGAGCTTGGCAAAGCGGTGGAAAATTCGCGTGGCAGCGCGTGGACGAGATGCATGCTGGGTCATGCTTGGGGCGTGTTTGGTGAACCTGCCAAAGCGCAGGAAATTCTGGCGGACCTGCAGGACCCGGACAAAAACGGCTTCGTTCGCGCGTTTGGCGTCGCGATGATTTACCTCGGACTGGGCGACCGCGACCAAGCCCTGACCTGGCTGGAGAAGGGCTGCGACGACCGCGATCTTTGGGCTCTCAATCTCAAGGTCGATCCGATCTACGCGGATTTGCGAACGGACCCTCGCTTTATCGTCCTGCTGAGGAGGGCTGGACTGGAACAGTGAGCGCCCTCTGCAGCTTTTTTAAGATCATGCCCTAGGTCCTCCCTTCCAAACCTTCGAGATCGCTGATCATTCCCTCGATCATGTTCAGCCCGATCTGCCAGAAAGAAGGATCGCGCGCGTCGAGCCCGAACGGCGCCAGCAATTCGGAATGATGTTTCGTTCCACCCGCGGAAAGCATTGCGAGATAGCGTTCGGCAAAACCTTCGCGCGCACCCTGATAGACGCCATAGAGCGAATTCACGAGACAGTCGCCGAACGCGTAGGCGTAAACATAAAATGGCGAATGGACGAAATGCGGGATATAGGCCCAATAGCACTCGTAGTCGGTCCCGAGCTCAATCGCGGGTCCAAGGCTTTCGGCCTGCTCGCTCATCCACAGATTGCAAATTTGCGACGCCGTCAGCTCGCCGTTGCGCCGCTCTTCGTGCAGCTTGCGTTCAAAGGAATAGAACGCGATCTGCCGCACCACCGTATTCAGCATATCCTCGACCTTGGCGGCGAGCATGGCGCGCCGCCGCGCGGCGTTCGACGTTTGCAGAAGCAAGGCGCGGAAGGTCAGCATTTCGCCGAAAACAGAGGCGGTTTCGGCCAAGGTCAATGGCGTCGGCGCCATCAGTGCGCCATTCGGACCGGCCAAGACCTGATGCACACCGTGGCCGAGCTCATGGGCGAGAGTCATCACATCGCGCGGCTTGCCCTGATAGTTCATCAATACGTAAGGATGCGCGGAGGGCACCGTCGGATGCGCGAAGGCGCCCGGCTGCTTGCCCGGCCGCACCGGCGCATCGATCCAGCGCTCGTCGAAGAAGCGCTTGGCGATCGCCGCCATTTCCGGCGAGAACCCGTCGTATGCGCCAAGCACAATGCCCCGCGCGTCGTCCCAAGCGTAGACCTTTGCCGTGACCTGCGGCAGCGGCGCGTTGCGATCCCAATGCTTTAGCGCGGGCTTGCCGAACCATTTGGCCTTGAGCCTGTAATAGCGGTGCGACAGGCGCGGATAGGCGGCGCGGACGGCGCTAACTAGCGCATCGACGACCTCTCGCTCGACGCGGTTCGCTAGATGTCTTGCGTCCGCGACGTCCTTAAAACCGCGCCAGCGGTCGGAAATTTCCTTGTCCTTCGAAAGCGTATTGGTGACGAGCGCGAAGATCCGGAGGTTCTCCTTGAGGCCGGCGCCAAACGCGATCGCCGCCCTTTCCCGGGTTTTCCCGTCCGGATCCTGCATCAGATTGAGCACCGGCTCGATCGCGAGTTTCTCGCCTTCGACGTTGAAGCGCATGCTCGCGATGGTCTCGTCGAACAGCCGGTTCCAGGCGCCGTAACCGGTGATCGATTTCTCAAGGAACAATTTTTCGAGCTTGTCGTCGAGCTGGTAGGGCTTGCCTTTGCGAATGTCTTCGAGCCAGGGCTTGTAGTGCTTGAGCGGCCCCGCCGCCGCTTTCGCCGCGAGAACGTCGCCGAGCCGGTTCAATTCGAGCTCGAAGAACAGAAGATCGGACGAAGCGGTCGTGACTTTTTCCTGTGCGTCGCCATAAAATTTCATCCGCGCCGGGTCGGTGGTATCCTCGGCATAGACGAGTCCGGCATAGGCCATGATGCGCCCCAGCAGCTCTTCCAGCGCCTCGTAGCGCTGGAGGGCCTCCAGAAGCCCCGCTCCGGTAGCTTTTTTGGCCAGCGCTTCGAGCTTGCCCTTATACGCGGCGTTGAAGGCCGAGCATTCGGCCGCGGCCTTGGCGAGGTCTCCTGTAAAGGCCTGCGACTGCATGGAAGGATAGAGGTCCGCGAGGTTCCATTCCGGCAAGGCGCCGAGTTCGGCCGCTGGCCTAGGTTGCGCGGCGGCCTTCGGTCTGGCGCGAAACATGCCGAGGGACTTGATGGTGGTCTTGCGCGGCATGGGAATCCCCGATCCTTGAAAGTTATACGGGAACGAGGTCATAGCGGACGGCCCCACCGAGAGCAACCTTCGCGGCCCGGCATTATTTTAGAACCAGCAAGCTTGGCGCAAGACCGCCCGCCTAGTCTCAGCCCAACCAACCCACCCAAGAGACAGCGATGTCCGCGACAAGAAGCGAGCGCGTGCGCGATGCCAGAGAACTCGCGCGCGAGCCCGCGGACGCAGAGCTGCTCGCAAACGCGCTCGCATAATGTTAATAGTGATCGGAGTTCGCCTTGCAAACTGAAGTCCATGCCCGACTGCTGCCGTCCAGCATCGTCGTTCCGGCCTTCGCTGCCACGTTGTTCATAAGCGCGGGACTGATGTTCTTGGTCGAACCGATGGTGGCCAAGATGGTACTCCCAAGGCTCGGCGGCTCGCCGGCCGTATGGAGCACCTGCTTGGTGTTCTTTCAGGCGACCCTCCTCCTCGGCTACGGCTACGCGCATGCGTTGACCCGCATGTTGCCGCGTTCGACGCAGATTCAGGTCCATGCAGCCGTGCTGCTGCTGGCGGCGTTGGCGCTGCCGCTCGATCTCGGAGCGGGGGCACCGCCGCCGGGGGATTCCCCATCGCTGTGGCTGCTGATACGGTTGGTGCTTGTAGCAGGGCCGCCGGTGTTCGCCATCTCGGCGACCGCGCCGCTGCTGCAAAGCTGGTTCGCGTGGCTCGACCACAAGGCCGCTGGCGATCCGTATTTCCTGTATACCGGCAGCAACTTGGGCAGCCTGCTGGCGCTGCTTGCCTATCCGCTGCTGCTTGAGCCGGCGCTGCCGCTCGACCGGCAGGCGTGGTTGTGGTCCTGCGGCTTTGGCGCTCTGGCGCTCGGAATTGCGCTGTGCGCGGGTGCGGCCGTATGCGGCGAGCGGCACGGTATCGAGGTCTTGCCGCGTGACGCTCTTGCTCCCGGCAGGCTGCGCGAGCGCCTGACTTGGATCGCGCTGGCATTTGTGCCGTCCTCACTGCTGCTCGGCGTTACCACGCACATCACCTTGGATATCGCCGCTGTACCGCTGCTGTGGGTGGTGCCGCTGATGCTGTATCTGCTTACCTTCATACTTGCCTTCGCGCGGCGCCCGCCGTTGCGCCAGGCGACAATTGCGTGGGTAATATCGAGATCGCTGATCGCGCTGGCGCTCTTCTGGACACCGGGGGGTGAGTTGATGATGCCTGTGTGGCTAATGCTTACCCTGAATCTCGGCTGTCTTTTCGCCGTCGGCATGGGCTGTCACGGCGAATTGGCACGGCAACGCCCGCCCACTGCGCGGCTGACCGAGTTCTACTTTTTCCTTTCCGCCGGCGGTGTGCTGGGCGGGGTGTTCAACGCGTTGGTGGCACCACTGATTTTTTCGGGCTTGTGGGAATATCCGCTGGTCCTGCTCGCCGCGTGCTTGATAAAGCCCGCCACGCCGGAGGACGCACGGCGCGGCCTAACATGGGACATTTTGCTGCCACTCGCGCTGCTCTGCGAGGTGCTACTGGCCAGAAGCGTACTTACCGCAGGCAGTGAAGGCGGCCACATCCCGCTACTGATCGCGACATTCGGCTACTTCGTGCCGGGGGTGGCGCTGTTGCACTTTGCGACGCGACGATGGCGCTTCGCACTCGGCGTTGCCGCCTGCCTGCTTGCCACCGTGGCGACCGGGCAGGGCAACACGATCGCCACCGCCCGCAGCTTTTTCGGCGTCTACCGCGTCAGCATCGAAGGTGATACGCACGAGTCCTTCCTGAAGCTGATGGACGGCACCACGCTGCACGGTGTGAGAAGCCTTGTGCCCGGTGAGGAAAGGCTGCCGATGGCCTACTATAGCCACGATGGCCCGTTCGGCCGCTTCTTCGCGGCGCTCGCACCGGAATCCGTGCGGCACGTCGCGGTGATCGGCCTGGGATCGGGCGGACTTGCCTGCTACGCGCGGCCTAGCCAGGACTGGACATTCTTCGAGATCGACCCGCTGGTCGAGCGCATCGCGCGTGATCCTCGCTATTTCCAGTTCCTCGCGAACTGCGGAAACCAGCCGCGCGTCGTGCTGGGCGACGCGCGACTGTCAATCGCCGGCTCGCCCGACGGCACTTACGATGTGCTGATCCTGGACGCCTTCAGCTCCGACAGCATCCCGATGCACCTGCTGACGCGCGAGGCGCTGGCGATGTATCTGCGGAAGTTGGCTCCCGGTGGACACCTGCTGTTTCATATCAGCAGCCGGTCGCTCGATCTGATTCCTGTGGTCAGGGCACTGGCCGCGGATGCCGGCGTGCCGGTACGAATGTTGCTCGACCGGCCGCCTCCAGGTACCCCGGTATTGCGCCGCTGCCAGGCTCTGGTGGTAGCATTGGCGGGCCGCGGCGGCGACCTCAGCGGCCTCGATCCGGCGGATGGATGGACTGAGCTACCGCCGGCCGGCGCACGGCCGCCGTGGACCGACCAACGGTCGGACATTCTCGGGGCAATCCGGTTCGGGTTCTGAAT
>JBQTKC010000042.1:0-9345 GCA_052386575.1 Beijerinckiaceae bacterium | reverse complement strand
AGCATACCGTCGAGCCTCGACAGCTCCCGCGCGCACTCCGGCGACACCCCGCCGTCCACGAGCTGTCGCTCGCGCAGACAGATATCGGCGTCGCCATACAAGGTCAGCGTGTCGGCCGGCAGGCCATCGCGGCCGGCGCGGCCGGTCTCGTGATAATAGGTCTCGATGCTGTGCGGCAGGTCGGCATGACAGACGAAACGGACATCGGGCTTGTCGACGCCCATGCCAAACGCGATCGTCGCGACGATGACGGTACCATCATTGCGCAAGAATTCGTCCTGGTTTCTCGATCTCACGCAGGCGTCGAGGCCTGCGTGATAGGGGAGCGCGGAAATGCCGGACTCGCTCAAGGTCCTGCTGAGTCTTTCGACGCCCGCACGCGAGGCGCAATAGACGATGCCGCTCTCGCCTTTGTGGCGGCCGAGCACCCTTCCGATTTGCCGGACGGCGTTGACCTTGCGCTCGAAGGCGAGGCGAATATTCGGCCGGTCGAACGACCGGACGAAAACACGCGGCGGCGCCGGGAAGACTCGTTTAATGATCTCCGCGCGGGTCGGCGCATCCGCGGTTGCGGTGACCGCGATGAGCTGCAGCCCGCCGATCGCTCGCGCAGCTTCGCCGAGGTCGAGATATTCGGGCCGGAAGTCATGCCCCCATTGCGAGACGCAATGGGCCTCGTCGATGGCGAAGACGGTTGCTCCCGCCTCGCGAAGAAGTTCCGGCATATCGGGGCGCACGAGACGCTCCGGCGCGACATAGAGGAGGCGATAGCGGCGCCGCCGGAGGCCCGCCTCGATTGCCGCATTGTCTTCGCGGCTGTTTGAAGAGTTCAACGCGGCGGCGGCAATTCCGCGGGCCAGCAAATGCTGCACCTGATCGCGCATCAAGGCGATCAGCGGCGAGACGACGATCGTGAGCCCCTTGCGCATGATCGCGGGCAGTTGATAACAGAGCGATTTGCCCGATCCCGTCGGCATGACGGCGAGAATATTTTCCCCCGCGAAAATGGCTTTTAGAATTTCCTCTTGGCCTGGCCGGAAGCTGGCAAAGCCGAACACGCGTTCCAGCGCCTCTCTCGCCTCGTTCATATCCGCATTCACGGCGTCCCACGCTCCAGTGCAGGCTACCTAGCCTATTGTCGTAGCGAATTGCCGCGAAGCTTACCAGCAGTCATCCCTGGGCTGATGTAGCAAAGTGCGCTTTGTGGCGCCGCTCACGAAGACGCGTTTGCCATGAGCGACCTGATCTCTTCTTTCATATTGCCCATGCGTCCGTCCGTCTGCGCACCGCGCGGCGCCGCGATAATCCGGTCGGCAATGAGGTGCCCCGGCGCCGCCGACATAACAATGATCCGGTCCGCGAGCGAGATCGCCTCCTCGACGTCATGGGTGACGATCAGGGTCGTCGCCTTGCGCTTCAGGACGAGCGCCAAAAGTTCTGCGCGCAGGCGGGCAGCCAGATTTGCATCGAGCGAGACAAAAGGCTCGTCGAGGAGGAGAAGATCGGGCTTTACCGCGAAGGCGCGAGCGATAGCGGCACGCCGGGCGAGACCGAGCGACAATTCGCCTGGAAAATGATCGAGATGGTTTGATAAATGAAGTGCTTCGGCGATCTCGGCAAGATCGTTCTCGCTCGAGGCACCGGCAATGCGCAAGTTTTGTGCGACGCTGCGCCACGGCAACAGCCGGGGCTCCTGGAAAACCATGCCGATCCTGTGCGGCGAAGGCAAAGCGATCCGGCCTTCGAAATCGGAGTCGAGACCCGCGATTATTCGCAACAAACTTGTCTTGCCGCAGCCGGACGGCCCGAGCAGGGCGCAGATTTCTCCCTGCCGCAAGCTGAAGGCCACATCATGCAGGACCACACGCATTTGCCCCGACGCGGTCCGGAGCGCCTTCCATGCAATCGAGACTTCAAGTTCCATGCGAAGGCCGCCAACGCGAGACATGCCGCTCGACCGGTTGCACAACGAGCGTTTCAATCGCCAGCATGAGGCCGACAAACGGCAGCGCATAGGCCAAGAGCCGCGTCACGTCGAAGAGTTGAAACGCGATGCCAATCTCGAAACCGACGCCGTTCGAGCGGCCGAGCAATTCGACGACGAGGACGATCTTCCAAACCAGCGAGAGACCGGAGCGCATCGCCGCCGCGAAATAAGGCGCGAGCTGCGGCAAGAAAACATGTCTTACTTTCGCGCCAAGCGGCAGGTTGAACACGCGCGCCATTTCGGCGAGGCTTTCGTCGAGCGCGCGGGCGCCTTCGCGCAGCGTCACCGCCGTGTTCGGCAACTTGTTGAGGACCACGGCCGCGATCGCCGCGGCCTCGTTCAGCCCGACCCAGATGTAGGCGAGCACGATGACGACAAGCGCCGGCAGGTTCAAAAGCACGATAAGCAAGGGATCGCACAGACGATCGGCGGTCTTGTTGCGGCCCATGATGACGCCGAGCGCCGTTCCCAAAACCATCGCCAGCACGAAAGACGCAGCGACTCTGGCGAGCGTCGCCGCAAGGTTGCTGAAAAGCGCGCCGGACTGCGCCTCGGCGCCGATAACCGACATGACCGCAAGCGGCGCGGGCAGCGTGCCGGTCGAAGCGATACGTGAACCCAATTGCCACGCGAGAACAAGCAAGAACAGCGGCGCCAGTCTGAAAAGCAGGCCATTAGTGATCCTGGGGCGCCATTTCAGTAATTTGGTAGAAGGTTCCCTGGTCGAGTTCCGTTGCTTTGCCCACAAGGTTAGGGCCTCCGGTTTTTGCTAGGATGCGATAAAGCGCGCGTGCGTCGGCCGCTTCCTCGGCGACAGGGCGGCGCGGGATGCCATTTATATAGGTTTGCCGGCGGAGGGCGAGCTCCGCTTCCCCGCCGATCCCGATCCGCCGTGCGATCTTTTCCCAATCCGCGGCGGAATGGGCGAGAATGTCCTTGGCCTCGGCCGCGATCTTGAAAAACCGTGCGAGCGTGTCCGCGTGGGTTCGCGCGAACTCTTCGCTGAAGACATAGCCGACCATGGCGACCGGTCCTTTGGCGCCAAGGCGCCGTTCCACTTCGTCCATGCCGATGAGCCGCCGGAACCCGCGCGCTTCGAGCGCCACGCAGAAATTCCAATAGTTTAAGGTGGCGTCAAGCTCGCCATTCGCGGCCTTCTGATAGAGCAGTGCAGGCGCGCCATAAATAATGTTTGCCTGCGATGCGATGTCCAAATCCGATTCGCGCGCGAGCGCCTGGAGCAATAGCCAGCTCTTGTCCAGTGGACCGCCCGCGACCGCGATTTTTTTGCCTTTTAAGCCGGCGAGATCCTTGACGGCCGAGGCCGAGGGAACCATGACCGCTCCGATCGCGGTCGAATAGGGCGTGAAGACAAGAAGGCGGCCTAGATTTCTCTGCCGCGCGACCCATAACCAATCGCCGAGGATCATGTCGGCCGCCTCCCCCAGAAGAGCGATCTTTTCGGCTTCGGGCGAGGCGAACTCGGAAACTTCGATGTCGAGACCGGCTTTCCTGTCCAGGCCGCGCTCGCTGATGATTGCGAGCTCCCAGGCGAAAGTTCCAGTTTTTTGCACCCCGACACGGAGCTTGCCGGCGGCTCCAGCGTCACAACTGAGAAGGATTGCCAGCGCAAGGTGCAGTGCCGCCCGGCCAACATAGCGCGCGGGGCAGCCGTAGCCAGCGCGCCCGCTTCCGGCCCTCCGAAATCCCCAGCCGCGGCGCGGCGCGAGGCTTCCTGCCAAGTCCTTGTTGTCAACTGCCATCGTTTCAGGATACATGTTTCGCTAGGCGGGCCAAAAAGTGGATCGTGCGTTGGCCATGGGAACAAGCCATGTGCGAGACCGTGATCGAATGCCCCTCGCACGCAAAGGGAGGAAACCGGATATGAAACATAAATATGTCTGCCTCGTCGCCGCGGCCGCTTGGGCCGGTTCCGCCGCGGGTGCATTGGCCGGGGACGCCGCCGCAGGCGAAACGGTCTTTACGCAAAAGTGCAAGGTCTGCCATCAGATCGGCGAAGGCGCCAAGAACTTCGTCGGGCCAGAACTAAATGGGCTGATCGGGCGCAAGACAGGTTCCGCGCCAGGTTATAGCTATTCCGAGGCAAACAAAGCGTCCGGGATCACCTGGGACGAGGCGACTCTTAAAGAGTTTCTCACCAATCCGAAAGCGAAGATGCCCGGAACGAAAATGGTTTTCGCGGGACTGTCGAAAGAAGACGACCGGGATAATATTGTCGCCTATCTCGCGCAGTTCAGCGCCGACGGTAAGAAGAAATAAGTTCCGCCAATCTATGCTCCCTCGCGCCGCGGAAGCAGCCCGCGCGAGGGATCATAGGCGGCGATTGCCGCGCCGAGAAAGACGATTGCCGCGCCAAGAACCACCGCCAAGGCGAGGAAATTTATCTTTTCATATAGGGCAAAGCGGATCAGTTCGACCGCATGGGTGAACGGATTGAGCTCGCAAATAAGGGCGAGCCACGGGCTGCCCTCCTTGACCCGCCACAAAGGATAGAGCGCCGAGGACGCGAAAAACATCGGGAAAATGACGAAATTCATGACGCCTGCGAAATTTTCCAACTGCTTGATTAGCGACGATAATAGCATGCCGAGCGCGCCCAGCATGAGGCCGGCAAGAACAAGGGCCGGAAGCACGGTCAGATAGCCCCAATACGTGGGCGGCTCGATCTCCCAGAAATAAGCGACGAGAAGAAACGCATAGACCTGGGCAAGCGACACGGCGGTGCCGGCGGCGAGCTTGGACGTCAACAGGAACCAGCGCGGAAAAGGGCTGACAAGCAGCGTGCGCATGTTTCCCATTTCGCGGTCGTAGACCATCGAGAGCGAGGATTGCATGCCGCTGAAAAGCTCGATCATCGCGATGAGCCCCGGCGTGATATAGACCTCGTAGAGCACATAGGTGTCGTAGGGCGGAATGATCGATACCCCCAGCACGGAACGAAAACCCGCCGCGAAGATGAATAGCCACACGAGCGGGCGCACCAGCGCCGAGACAAAGCGTTCCCGCTGGTGCCAAAACCGCAGAGCCTCGCGCCAGACAATGCCCTTCAAGCAAATCGCATAGCTCGCGAGGCCGAGTCGAGCGGCGCCGGGGGTGAAAGCGGCGGACGATCCGCTCATTTCGGCGTCCTCATGAAACCGGCGGCGGCGGTCAATGCGCTGAACGCGGGGCCGATCCCGGCCGCGCCCGCGCGGGCGGCGATTTCGGATGCCTTGCCATGATCGAGAATCTTGCCCTCATGCAGGACGGCGACATCGTCGCCTTGCTCGATCTCGTCGATCAGATGCGTAGCCCACAGCACGCCAATGCCCTCGCGCGCGACAAGGTCCCGCACGTGCCGCAAGATGTCCGCGCGGGCCTTGATATCGAGGCCAACGGTCGGCTCGTCAAGCAGCAGCATGCGCGGGCGGTGGAGCAGCGCGCGCGCGATTTCCACCCGGCGCATTTGGCCGCCGGAAAGCGCGCGCACCTTTTCGCGCGCGCGATCCGCCATTTTGACCTGGTCCAAGACGAAACCCGCGCGTGACTTCGCCTCTTGTCCGGAAATTCCGTGCAGCGCCGCATGATAACAAAGGTTTTGCATGACTGTCAGATCGAGATCGAGCGTCCGCGCTTGAAATACGACGCCAAGCCTGCGCAGCGCCCCGGAGGGCGTGCGGTTTACATCAAATCCAAAAATGCGGATCGTGCCTTGTTGTGTCGCGAACAGGCGGGTGATCAAGCAAAAAAGCGTGCTTTTGCCAGCGCCATTGAGTCCGAGAAGGACGCAAAAGCGGGCAGCCCCTACGCTAAAGGAAACGTCATCCAGCGCCTTGCGCTTGCCGTAGCTGTGGCTCACTCCGGCGATTTCCAGCGCGGCGGAGATTTCTTCCCCCCAGACGTTTTCGGCTATAGGTTCGGGCGCGGAAAAAATCATTGGCGGGCGATCGCCACGCCCCAGGGAAACGAGCCAACCGGGATTGATTTCAGAACCTTGAGGCTGGCCACGTCGATGACCGAGACGTCGTTCGACACGCCGTTGGTCGTGTACAGATATTTGCCGTCGGGGGTCAACGCCAATTGCCAGACGCGTTGGCCAACGAGCAGATATTTCTCAACCTTTTTCGTCGCGGTGTCGATGGCGGCGACGCGATTTGCCGGACCAAGCGCCACGAACGCCTTCTTGCCATCAGGGGTAAACCTCATCCCTACCGGCTGGATTGCTTCCTTCGAGAGCCCCGGGACCTCGAAGGCGATCTTCTGTTTGACCCTTGGATTTGCGGCGTCAATCACGCTGACGGTGCCGCCGACTTCGGACGAGACCCACAATTCCGAACCGTCCGGCGTATATTGGGCGGCGCGCGGCCGGGCATCGACGAGGACATTGGCGAAAATCTTGCGCGTTTGCGTGTCGATCAGATGCGCCATGTTCGTCGTTTCCGAGGTATTGACGAGCACTTTTCCGTCGGGGCTAAGCTCCATTCCTTCCGGTTCGACGCCGACCGGAATTTCCGCGACAATCTTGCGTGTTGCAACGTCGATCGCGGTCACCAGATTGTCGTTCTCGTTAGAAATATAAAGGAGCTTGCCGTCGGGGCTCAAGATCAAAAGCTCGGGGTCGGCACCCGACGGCAAGGTGCCGGTGATCGAGAGTGTCTTGGTGTCGAGAATTTGGATCAAATCGTCGTCGCCGGCACAGATGAAGAGTTCGCCGCCGTCCCCACTCAAGGCGATTCCGCGCGGACGATGGCCGGCCGGCACGGTCTTTGTCACCTCCATTTTGCCGGTGTCGATAATAGAAATCGAGTTGCCTTTTTCATTCGAGACATAGGCGGTGAACGCCGCCGCCGGAGAGGCCATGCCGAACGCAAGCGCACTGAGTGCGAGGACAGAGCCGGCAAGCGGGCAGGCCTTCGATCTTTCGCGACGGCTTATTGCAATTTGCATTTCGTTTCCGGTTCGTCGAAGCCTAGCGTATCGAGCGCCGATGTTTGATGCAGAAAACCTTCCTGCGGCGAGACCGAAACGATCATCCGGCCATCGCCGAGCAGAATAGGCTGGCGCAACTGCTGGTTCCAGTGGCGCAGGGTCTGTTTTTGACCCTTGAAGGCGGCGATCCCGAAATCCGGCCCGGTCAGGTACTCGCGGATGACCTTTGGCTCGCCCGACCCGGTGCGCGCCACGGCCTCGCCAATCATGCGCATCGCCACCCAGGCGCTATTGTCGCGTGCGTTCATGCGCCGCGAGGCAAGCTTCATGAAGCGGTTTTGCAATTGGATCGCGCCCCATTGCTCATGGCTTCCGTCCCAGCTCATTGGCCTGAGCCCAGCCGAGCCCGCGACGGGACGCGGATCCCAGGTACGGAAGGGAAGATAGTTTGCAAAGACCTCGCTTTCGTCGGCGGCGACGAGGACATCATAGGCCGGCGCGTTTTGGGTCGCCACCGGAATAAGCCTTTGCGTCTGCACGCTTCCTGAATCCGACCGGCGTCCGCCGCCGGTATCCTCATAGGTCCGCTCCTCGACGATTTTCGCGCCGAATTTTTTCGCTGCCCGGGCCAACGCCACGGCGTACAGTTCGTCTTCCGGGTGAGAGCCCTTGATCAAAAACCAGCGCTTCCATTGCTTATAGACGAGATATTGGGCAAGGCCGTCGGCGAGCATCGAATAGGAGGGAGCCACGTGAAAGACGTTGGCGCGGCAATTTTCCTCCCGCAGCGAATCCTCCGGCGCGCCGGTGTTGAAAATGAGCACCCCTTTGTCCTTGGCCGCGTCGGCGAGCGCGAGAAGCGCTGCCGCTGAAAGATCGGCGAGCACAAAGGAAACGCCTCGCGCGATAAGGCCGTTCAACGCTGCGGCCGGATCATCGCCCGGCCGCAGTAGGACGTCATCGATCGCGAATGTCTGACCGAGAAACCCGCCCGTTGTGTTATTGTCCTCGACGGCGAGCGTGGCGCCAGCAAGGCCATCGCCGGCGGCTGGAATATCGAGAATCGAGAGCGTCTCTCGGGTGCGTGGCGCGCGAATGAAGCCTGTCCTGACGTTGATGTCGTCCGCGCTGGCCGCTGAAACAATGAACGCTTGAAGTAGCACGGCAAGAAGGGTGGCAAAAATGACTTGCTTGAAGATCATGCGGGAATGATGGTCCGAAGTGATCGTTTAATCAAGCCCACCCGCATCAAGTTCTTGTCCCATGTGTTGTCCGAGCGGCGCTTTTGGCAACGCCGCCAAGGCATTTAGAATCGCAAACATCGCCTGTTCGTCTGGAGTTTTGGCGATTAGCACTTCATGGATGCCCGCGGCCAGAAGTGGCGCCGCGGCATCGCACGAGATGCAGACATGGTTTATCTTGGACAAGTCGAGACCAGCGTTGCGGGCGAGGCCCTGAAAGATGTCCGCGCTGCGTCGCGAATAGTGCAATACCACGCCGATTTCGCCTGAGCGGGCAAGCGCCAAGGCTGCCTCGGTCAAGGATTCGGCGGGCTGCGCCGCATAGACTTCGATCGGCTCGACGCCATGACCCATCGCGGCGAGGCTGTCCTCGAGGTCCGGTTTGCGGTCGCGTCCGGCAAGATAGACGAAACGGCAGGGGGCAGGAAAGCGCGCGGCGATTGCGCGCGCGAGAGTCTCCGCGTCTTGGCCAATTATTGGCGGGCCGTCAAAGCTTCGCTCGCGCGCGACTTCCCGCGTCCGCTCGCCGACCAGGAGCAAAGGCAAGAGACGGCGCGCCTCGGGCAGCGGCCAGTCCGGCTCGGCGGATAATAATTCGAAGGCGCGAGCGCTCGTCGCGATGACGCCATCGATGACGCCTGACGGCCATATTGCTCCGGTCGGCACCATGTCGAGAACGGGAGAGAGCACCGCGTCATGCCCAATGCCCGCGAGTCGTGCCGCCGTTCGATTCGATTGGTCGAGAGCGCGTGTGAGCAAGACCAGCATTTGGTTGAAAGCCCGTAAACAACTGCTGCGTGTCGCAAGCGCGACGGGGAAAAAGAGACGGCCAAATACACGCATCAAAGGCGCAGCTACGAAGCGTCGTTGGCGAGAGCGGCGACACGCTCGGCCGGAATATTGCAAAGCCAACCTTTGCGCAATAGAGGTGATGCGAAGAAGAAGTCAGGTGCGATTTTTAGCAGTGGCGGCTTATGATTTTGATTTATAGATTGACGACAATGAAGTGACCGCCAAGCGAAAACCCTACTCGACTTACAGGGATCGAGCCCATCAAAGCCGGGTATACAATCATCTATGTTGCGGACATGGCCGCGCCGCCGGAACTTTTTCGCAAGAGCCTTTGCGCTAGAGCATTTTCATGATGGGCGGCGATAACCCGAATTGGCGAGGTAATTTGCGCCCTCC
>JBQTKC010000041.1:0-3202 GCA_052386575.1 Beijerinckiaceae bacterium | reverse complement strand
CTTCGGCGCGGGCGACCAGGGACGGTCTTCGTCCGCCGCGCGGGCAGCAACCATTTGCACGGCGCCATCTTTTGTAAAGCTAAGGGTGAGCGCGCCGGTCTGCTTGAGCTTTTCGCGATCGATCACGATCGAAGCCGCGCAGGCCAAAGGTGCGAAACGCGGGGTGACGATGATGTCCGCGCGGGTGCAATCCTCGGCGAAAGCCGCCAAGTCGAGAACAAGGGCGACCGTCCGCCCGGAGGCGAGAGTGCCGACGCAACCGAGTTTATCGCAATTTGTCTTGGTCAAAGCCTCGGAGGCCAGGCGTCCGTCGGCATCGGCGCGCAGCCATTGCTCGGTTGTAAACGCATTTTTGCCGCGGCCAATCACCGCGAGCTTTCCACCCATGGCGCGAAACGCCACGGCGTCGCCCGCGGGCGCCACCGCCATGTCGAATGACGGCCCCGCCGCCGCGCCGAGGAGGCCGAGCGCGGCAAGCGGGATAGCCGTCGCGCGCAAAATCGCGGTCCGCCACAGCACGGAAGAAAGCACCGCGAGGCTTAAGAAAACGATCGCCCAGGGCGCGAAGGCGGGAAGGTGGATCGTTGCTCCCGGAAAACTTCCGATCCCCCGCGCGGCCCACATGACGCCGTCGATGCCAAGACCGACATAACGCCATACGAACGCATCGAGGCCGAGCGGATAAAGCAAGGTCCCCGCGAGCGCGCCCGGCACCGCGAAAATTTCGATCACGCTGAGGGTCAGCGGATTGCCGATCAGCACATAGGGGCTGAGCTCGTGAAAATTATAGGCCATGAACGAAGCCGTGGCAGCAGTCGCGCAGAACGTCGCGAACAACAGACCCAAGGGTCCCCGCCGCAGAAGCGGCGTCAAGAATTCGAGCGCCCCGCGCTTGTGCTCGCCTTCGGCCGGGCGGGATGCAATGAGATAAGGCTCCTCGCGGCTGCGCGCCGCCATGCGTGCTTCATAGACGGCGACCAGCGCCGCCACCGCCGCAAACGAAAGCTGGAAACTCGCGCCCATGATCGCTTCCGGCTGGATCAGAATGACAAGTGCCGCGGCAAGCGCGAGATTGCGCATGGTCAACGCCTGCCGGTCGAGCAGAACCGCGGTCAGCATGATGAGAGTCATGAACAAGGCGCGTTCGGTGCCGACCCGCGAGCCGGTCGCGATATCGTAAAAAATCGCGCCCGCGATCGCAAAGAGCGCCGACCATTTCTTGATTGGATAGCGCAGCGCGAGGGTCTGGCTCAAAGCCAAAAGGCGGCGCAGGCCGACGAAAAAGATGGCGGCGACAAGCGTCATCTGGACGCCGGAAATCGTAATGATATGAAAGATGCCGGCCTCGCGGATGACTTCCTTGGCCTCGTCCGACAACAGGTCGCGCTTGCCGGTTACCATCGCGGCCACGATGGCTCCCGAATCGCCGCCAACGATTGCATGGATGCGGCGCGCCAGCGCGTTGCGGCCGCGATCGATCGCCATCATGGCGGCAGCCGCGATCCCGGGCGAAACGGGGGCCGCGACAACCTCGATGCGCCCCAGCACATTGCCGACCGCGCCGAGCCGCGCGAACCATGCGTCGCGGGCAAAATCATAACCGCCGGGAAGGCTCGCGCGGGCAGGGGGAAGCAGCCGCGCCTTGAAACTCACAAAGGTGCCGGCCTCGAAGGGCGGCGCCCGCCGCATGGACAGGCGAACCCGGAACGGCGTCTTATCCGGCGCAAGCCCTTCGGCGGAATGCACAAGCAACAGCAAGCGCGCGCCAGTCCGGCGAAAGTCTATTTCCTCGATAAAACCTTCGAGTTTTGCGATCCTGATCTTGTCGAGGACCGGCGCCGCCACCCGCGCCGTCCGCAACGCCGCCGACAGTTCTCCCGCGAAGACCGCGCAAAGCCCGCAGAGGAGATAAAACGCGAGCCGGTGTCCGCGCGCAAGATAAGCGAGAACGCCGAAAGACACGGCGGCGGGCGCGATCAGCCAAAGGGACGGCTCGCGATCGGCGTAAAGATAGAGGACGACCCCGGTGCCGGCCGCGACCGGCAGCCAAAGAAACGGCCGACGGAGCGCCACCTCCGTCTCGAAAGCCCGCCCGAAAACGCCCCAAAGCGGCGTAAGCTTGACGGTCAAGCCGCCAGCATTGCGCAGGCGCCCATGGGCGATTGCCGTTTCCGAGGTTGCCGCCATGGACGCATGATAAACTGTTTTTAGGATTTATGGAATTAGGAAAGTATTCAACCATCATATGCCACTTGTGCGGCCTGGTCCTCGCCGGAACAATACACGCCACCTCGCCGCGGATGGCTCGTCCCAGGCCACCTCTTGGTTTTTGCTTTAAAGTAACATATATGGTACTAATTGCCAATGGATGTGCTGGAGTATGTCGATCGTCAGGGCCAAAACCCCTTTTGCGGTTTGGTACAACGGTCTCGATGCAGCAGCGGCGGCTAAGGTCACAACAGCGATCACCCGGCTGTCGCTTGGCAACATTTCGAACGTGAAGGGCGCTGGCGCGGGGCTTTTTTGAAACCAAGATCGATTTCGGCCCTAGCTACCGTGTCTATTTTGGAAAGGATGGAGGAACGATTCTGATCCTCCTGGCGGGCGGGACGAAGCTGCGCCAGCGACATGACATCGCGGCGGCACGCGAGCGATGGCAGGATTGCAAGGACCGCAAGAAAATGCAGACGAAAGGCTCAGAGTAAAATGGCGCTCACCCGCTCATTCAAGGAAACCGTGCGCGCACGCGCGCAGTGCGACCGGGCGTTTCGGGATGCGTTGCTGACCGAAGGCGTCGAAGCGCTGCTGTCCGGCGAGGTCGACACGGGCAAGGCCATTTTGCGCGATTACATTAACGCGACCGTCGGATTTGGACGGCTTGCCGAAATAACCGGAACGCAGTCAAAAAACTTGATGCGCATGCTCGGTTCGAAGGGAAACCCTACCGCCAAGAATCTCCTCTCGATCATTGGCCACTTGCAGCGCGCATCCGGCGTCAGCCTGCGGGTGCGCACGCATGGGTGAGTGCCTTGGCCGCGACCCGCTCCGGACTATTGGCGACGCGTGAGGCTTAGAGCTAATACGAAAATAATCGGATCGATCTGTTCCATCAGCGCCGTCATATGTGGACGGCCCCGATTGGCAAGCGGTTTTTTTGGCGCGGTGAACGGGCTGGCGGCTTGCGGTCATATGTCCGGCCTGT
>JBQTKC010000040.1:0-8180 GCA_052386575.1 Beijerinckiaceae bacterium | reverse complement strand
TCGTTGTCGAAAATGGCTTCGGCCGCGGCATTCACCTCGGCGACAAACCCGTCCTGGTCGAGGGCGATCGCAGGCAGCCGCATCGCCTCGAGCGCCGCGGTTGGAGCAACGGACGATCCCTGCCCCGGGCCGGCGGCAATCTCGATCAGGCGCCTTGTGAAGGCAGCCAGAATCCGCTCCTCCTCGGCGCGCAGGTTGCAGACCTCCGAATTCATGTCGAAAAAGTTCATTTTTAAGCGCTCTTAATAATTCGTCGATCGATGTGGCACCCAAATTGTGTACCGGTGCGCTCACCCAACCCGGCCGGGGTACAGCCGGGGCGCGATAATCGGAGTTCGACAGATATTTTTCAGACACCATCCAATAGCAAAGGTCTCCCTCAAGGTTTTACAGGAGCCGAGGCCAAAAAGTTTCAATCGCGTCCAAAATAATTGCCGTCTCAAGAAGCGTTCCGGATAGCCTGAAGCTCGGCCCCTAGATAAACACCCTCTCCATAGGAGGGAGCGCCGGTCCCGGCACTTGCACAGTCCCGGCGGATCGGACAAACTGTTGCTGCTGGCCGTGTCGCGTCATCCAGGCAAGGACTCACGCATCTGCTGCGCCGATACATGCTTCGCGAACCGCGAGGCGGATGAGAATCTGGAGGCCGGCAGGCGGATGCGCGGCGGTCAAAAACAGGTAGATAATGGTGACAGGCCCGTCAGAAGAGAGTTTAGGTAGCTTGCTTGATGCGGTCGCCTCGGGTGACCGCAAGGCTTTCCGGACCCTTTATGACAAATCCGCGCCGGTCCTTTTCGCCATATGCGTGCGCCTGATGCGGGATCGCGATTTGGCGCAAGACGTGCTCCAAGAAGCCATGACACGAATTTGGCGCAAGGCGCATCTTTTCGACGCTTCCAAGGGTAATGCTATGGCGTGGATTGCCGTGATTACCCGCAATTGCGCTTTGAGCCGGTTAGCCGCCGCGCCGCCGCCTTCCTCCTCGCTCGACGAAGCGGGGGTGCTGGCGGCGGTCGAGGCGAGGCCGTCCGGCGATCCGGTGATCGCGGCCGATGTCCGGCAATGTTTGAAGAAGCTGAACGAAAAATATAGGAATTGCGTGACGTTGATCTATCTGCACGGCCTGAGCTATGAGGAGCTCGCAACGCAAATAGGCGCTCCGCTAGGGAGCGTGAAGTCTTGGGTTCACCGCGCGGTGCGGGAACTCGCTCATTGCATGGGAAAATGATGTCCGAGGATCTTGACCAGACCGCCGCCGCCTACGCGCTGGGCATTTTGCGTGGAGCTCCCCGCGCGGCGATCGAGGCGAGGCTCACTGACCCGGCCTTGCGAGCGAAAATAGAGCTTTGGCAAGAGAATCTTGTCGCGCTCGATCTCGCCGCCGGGCGGCAGGTCCCGCCGGCTGGGCTTTTCGACACGATTCTCGCCGCCATCGGCGCCGGAGAAACGGAGCTTCCGGGCACGTATACCATGCGCGCCGGAACCGGCGTTTGGACCGAAATGTCGCCCGGCGTGACCTTTACGGTTCTTTTCGAGGACTCCGTCGCGAAGCGGCGCTCGATACTGGTTCGCGCTTTGCCCGGCTCCAACTATGGCTCGCACGATCACGACGAAGGCCATGAGGAGTGTCTCGTGCTCGAAGGCGATCTCATCATGGGCGATCTGCAGCTCTTGGCGGGAGATTTTCACGTCGCGGCAAAGGGCAGCACGCATCCGGCGGCGACGACGCGGTCGGGTTGCGTTCTTTATCAATCGATAGCGTTTTAGCGGGCACCGCCATCCGCCCGTGAACGATTGGCGGGGCGAAAATTCGCGGAGCCGCTTACATGCGCCAGCTCGCGATATGCGGAATTGCGCTTGTTCAGCGCCCGCCTTCGTAATACGGCTAACTAGCCGGATTGACTAGGCCAATTTGTCAAAATGCGCGAAATCCCAGCTTCCGAGGCCATGACTCGCTTGCCCCGCCTCCCCGGCGACGTCGAGCGCGGCGAGACGATCGTCATCACCCGCCATGGGCGGCCAATCGCAAGGCTCATGCCCGGGGACGCCAGGAGGCAGGAAAAGATTGAAAAGGTCCTCGCGGACCTCGACGACCTGCGCAAGACCATGCCGCCATTGACGCTCGACGAGATTCTTTCGGCCCGGCATGAGGGGCACAATTATTGATGCTCTTCGTCATCTATGACGCGGCCTATTTGGAACTGGCGTCGCGGGAAAATGCGCCGCTCGCAACGCTCGATCGGAGGCTCGCCCGCGCCGCGCGTGCGGAACGGCTTTCGTTCGTGGGTAGCGACATTAGTGAAGGCTTCCCCTAACGAGTCAGTTCGCCGGCAGAAGCACAGTATCGACGACATGCATGACGCCATTCTTTTGGATAACGTCGGCGATCGTCACGTGGGACTTGCCGCCTTTCGCGTCGATGATTTCGAGTCTGCGGCCGTTTTGCCGCACGGTCAGCTCTTCGCCTTCGACGGTTTTGTAGTTGGCCTCGCCGCCCCCCTTCGTGACCGCCGCGACGAAATCGGCCGCGGAAATTTTTCCGGGAATGACGTGATAGGTGAGAACCACAATCAAGGCGGCCTTATTTTCCGGCTTCAGAAGCGTCGCGAGCTTGCCCTTGGGCAGCCGGTCGAATGCCGTGTTCACCGGCGCGAAAACCGTGAACGGCCCCTCGCCTTGCAAGGTTTCGGCGAGATCCGCCGCCTTAACGGCCGTGAAAAACGTCGTGTGATCCTTGGAATTCGCCGCGTTTTCGATGATGTTCTTCGATGGATACATTGGCGCGCCGCCGACTTCCACGGTCATTTCCGCGAGGGCGGGGGAGAGCCCGCCCAGCGCGGCAAGGCTCAGTGCGGCGGCAAACACCGCGTCGCGAAATGTAAACATGCAATATCTCCCGCAAACTTGGTGCCGCCGAGCGGCCGGAAGCGACGAACCCCGGCGCCGGCATTTGGTTCGTCGCTTATAAACGACCAGTGTACCTGACCATCGGCATGAGAGTTTTGGGCGGTCGCCGTGCGATCTCCCGGCTCCAACTCCCAATCGTATCGAACTTGCCAGACGGCGCCGCGCGTGCCAAGCAGGCGCATGAATTTAAAGCCAGCAAGCGCTTCTCCCTCTTTTCCGGCAAATCTTGCGCGCGCAGCTCAAGCACCAAAAATTTCCTTCGTGTCGCTTGGCTGCCCGAAGGCCCTTGTCGATAGCGAGCGGATCATCGGGCGCCTGCGCGCGGAGGGTTACGAACTCGCCAAGACGCATCAAGACGCGGCGGCGGTCATCGTCAATACCTGTGGCTTTCTCGACAGCGCCAGGGCCGAATCGCTGGCCGCGATTGGCGAGGCGGCGGCCGAAAACGGCAACGTCATCGTCACCGGCTGCATGGGCGCGGAACCCCAATCGATCTTGGAAAAATTTCCAAAACTTCGTTGGATTTCTGGTCCGCAGGATTTTGGCTCCGTCATGCGGGCCGTGCATGACGCGACGGCGGCGCCACACGATCCTTTCCTCGATCTCCTGCCGCCGCAAGGCATCAAGCTCACGCCGCGCCACTATGCGTACCTAAAAATTTCCGAAGGCTGCAACAACCGCTGCAGCTTTTGCATCATCCCAAAACTCCGCGGCGATCTCGTCTCGCGCGCGGCCGGCGATGTCTTGCGCGAGGCCGAAAAGCTCGTCGCGGCGGGCGTCAAGGAGCTTCTTATCATCTCGCAAGATACGAGCGCCTATGGAGTTGATCTGAAATATGCCGAAAGCTTTTTTCGCGAACGTCCAGTCAGGGCAAAATTTCTCGATCTCGCGCGCGAACTTGGGGAACTCGGTGTCTGGGTAAGGCTCCACTATGTCTATCCCTATCCGCATGTCGACGAGGTGATCGAGCTCATGGCGGAGGGCAAGATCTTGCCTTATCTCGACATTCCGTTTCAGCACGCAAGCCCGAATATTCTGCGCGCGATGAGGCGGCCCGGCGGCGCAGGGATGATGCTGGACCGGATCTCAAAATGGCGAGCGCTCTGCCCCGGTCTCACCTTGCGCTCGACCTTCATTGTCGGCTTTCCTGGCGAAAATGAACAGGATTTCGAGCTCCTGCTGGATTGGCTTCAAGAGGCTAAAATCGACCGCGCAGGCGCCTTCAAATATGAGCCGGTCGCGGGCGCTCCCGCAAACGATCTAGGCCTACTCCCCGTGGCGCCCGAAGTTGCCGAAATCCGTTACAAGCGCTTCATGGAGCGTTGCCAGAAAATCAGCGCTCGCAAGCTCAAGGAGAAAATCGGCAAGCGCTTGGCAGTCATTGTCGACGAAGCCGGGACGCGCGCGGGCGTTGGCCGCACGATGGGCGATGCGCCCGAAATCGACGGCAAGGTTCATATCGTCTCACGCCGCCCGTTGCGGCAGGGCGACATCATCGCCGTGAAAATCGAGCAGGCGGGAGCCTACGATCTCTACGGTACCGCCATCTAGCGACGCGCGGGTTCCACACTCTGGAGAAAGCCGAGTGGGCGATCCGGCCGGACTTGCGGCCGCCGTCCTGCCTGTTTGCCGCGACCCGCCGGTCAAGCCACCGCATGCGACAATGAGCCGCTCCCGAAGAGTGGCCGAAAGGGCTTTAGCCATGCCTGCTGGCTTCCAGCACCAGCATGAGGCTTGAATCAGAAGACAGCAAAACGCGCTGACTCACGGGACTCTCGGGAACAAAGCGATTTGTCCAGGCGCCCTGTGAGCCTCTGGTTGCGCTGACCGGCTTGCGGCGCCGGGGCCGCAAGCGGCGGCCGGCCCGCGACTGGGGACCGTCCGCCGACTCTATTTGAGAGCGAGCTCCTTACAATCTTCCACCACGGTCCATTTGCTGTCGTCGGTATTTGTTCTGTCAAAAACAATACCTTCCGAGATGCGTATCTGGCCGCTCGCGGTGTTCTCGGAGTTTCCAGAGTCATACAATAGCCCGAAGGCCAGAGTATACTCAACCGGACCATGGGACGGATTGTTGATCCCCAGAGGTATGACAACAAAGCTATTTACGTCGAGCTTGCCACCCGCCGGGACCGTCGATTCAGGGGCCAGCTTAATGCCGAGGCTTTGCGGGAACCTCGAATCCGTGGACGCGTAGCGGCGGTCCCATTCCCACAACTGCTTGGCATGTGTCTCCGGCGTGGATTGATCAATAAAAAGAAGCTTTGGATCGAATATGAACGGTTTGCCGGACTTTGAATTGTCCACGCTTGCGATTTTGAAGAAGGCATAGCCTTCGTCAGCTTTCGAAACGACTGGTCCCGATGCCGCTTGAAATCCTTTACATATGCCGACTTGGCTATATGATATATTGGCCGGCTGACTGGAACCTTTACCGCATCCAGGTAGCATCGACAAGGCGATAAATACCGGAACGGATAGAAAGTACAATCTTGACGTTTCCATATTTCTGCTTCTCTTCGTACATGGTTGGACTAGACGGAGAGTATCGAATCTACTCTTCCGCATATGGATGTCACCTCTTCGGCCGCGCCGAACAGGAGTGCTCTTTAGTGGCGGGAGGGATGGCCGGAGCCGCCGCGAAGCGAGTTCCGTATTTTCCCCGTTAATACCCGGTTGTCCCTCGGCTGGATTGCCCCTGCCCACAACCTCGACGATAACTAGAAGATTTCTAAGGAGCGAAACGGCGGCCAGCCAAAACCGGCGCGTGATCTCCCTAGTTTTGAGAAGACCGCGCCTCGGACCCCGAGCCGTAACCGATCTGTCATCTAATGTCCAATTTTTTCTAAAAGGCGCCCGCCGGGCGCCGGCGGGGTCCGGCGCGGCGCTGCCGCATTTTTCCGGCGCGCTCCGCGAATGCCGGCGCGCGGCGCGCGGCTTTCCAGCCGACAGATTCCATCGCCAGCCGCTCTGAGCGCGCTTCAGGAGCGGCCCGGCAGCGCGGCGACGTGGCGCTCGTCGAGTGCGCTGGTCTTGATCAAGGCATGGACCCGCGTGCCGGCGGCAAGACCGAGTTCGTCGAGCGCATGGCGCGTGGTCACGGCATAAAGGCGCCCCTCCCCTTCGAGCACGATCTCCACGGCGGCCAACGGACCGTTTCTTTCGATTGACCTGATTGCTCCGCGCAGAGAACTCCGCACGCTCAAGCCTTGCGGCGGGCGGGCGGCAAGCACGATGTCGGTCGCTTTAACAACAACCCGGACCTGCCTCCCCAAGGGGCCCGCCGGACCGGCGAGCCAAACCGTCCCCGCCGGATGGCTCAGTTCGGTAAGGCCATAGGCGGCATTCTCGCCGCGGACTGTCATCGATAGGACCGAGATGCGATTGAACCGCGGCCAGGCGCTGTCGCGGCCGAGCGAGCCAAAAACCTCGCCGGGGCCGCCGGTTGCCTTGATCCTACCCGCATCGAGAACAACGATGAAATTCGCCAGCCGCGCGACTTCCTCGATCGCATGCGAAACGTAGACGATCGGCACGGCGAATTCGTCGCGCAACCGCTCGATGAGCGGCAGAATTTCAAGCTTGCGCTCGATGTCGAGCGCGGCAAGAGGCTCGTCGAACAGGACTAGTCTTGGGCCGCAAAGAAGTGCCCGCCCGATTGCCACCCGCTGCCTTTCGCCGCCCGACAATGTTGCCGGATGGCGCGGCAAAAGCTTGCCGATCGCAAGAATCTCCACCACCGAATCGAACGCGACCGCGCGCTCCCCGCGCGGAGAAAACCAGCGACCAAACCGCAGATTCTGTTCTACGCTCAGATGCGGAAAAAGATGCGAATCCTGAAATACAAAACCGATGCGGCGGCGGTGCGGGGCGACAAAAATGCCGCGTTGCCTATCGGCGAGAACGCGGCCGTCGAGCACGATGGTGCCGCGATCCGGACGCATCAATCCAGCGATGAGATTGAGCGTCAGCGATTTGCCCGAACCGGAAGGGCCGTAGAGCGCAGTAATGCCTTCGCCGTTCCGGAATGCCACGTCGAGATCGAAGCTTTTGATCCTGAGCGCGACATCGAGCTCGATCATTCGGGATCTGCCAGAAATTTCCCGGCCCGCCTCTGGACCATTTCGGAGGCAATCAGCGCGGCAAACGATATTGCAATCGACACCACGGTCAACCGCATGGCGTTTGCATCGCCGCCGGGAACTTGCGTGTAGCTGTAGATCGCCGACGCGATTGTCTGGGTCTCGCCTGGAATATTTGCAACGAAGGTGATCGTCGCGCCGAACTCGCCGAGCGCCCTGGCAAAGCCAAGTATGGCACCGGCAATGATGCCCGGCAGGGCGAGCGGCAGGCTCACAAGAAAAAACGTCCACATGCGATTTGCGCCAAGGGTTCCAGCCGCCTGTTCCAAACGCTGGTCGATGGACTCAAACGATAGCCGCATCGCGCGGACCATGAGCGGAAATCCCATGACCGCGCAAGCCACCGCCGCACCGGTCCAACGGAACGACAAAACAATCCCAATGTCGGCGAGAAAGGCGCCAAGAACGCCCTTCCGGCCAAAAAGAATGAGCAGAACGAATCCGGTGACGACCGGCGGCATCACCAAGGGCAAATGGACGGCGGCGTCGAGGATGATCTTGCCAAAGAAATGCCAGCGCGCGAGCGCATAGGCAACGAGGATTCCAAACGGAAGGCTGGCGATCGTCGCCGTGGCGGCGACTTTTAAGGATAGAAGGATCGCGGTCCATTCCGCGGAGGAGAGTTCCGCCAAGTATCAGTTCCTTCGATAGGGGTTTCCGGCCCTTTGCGGAATTTCGGCTCGGAGTTCTCGATGGCGGGAGTTGACCCAAAGCGCACCCAGAAACGTGGACCCGGGCGCAACCAAGGTCCGTGAGCTAGTGTGGCATATGTATCTTATCAGGCATTCCACGGATGACCTGTTATTTTGCCGCGCGAATTCGAGGATTCAGCGGTATTAGGGCGCAGATGCCACAAGCCGGGGTCCGGCTTTGACCAGGTCAGTGGCGATTTTGAGTCCAATGTGTTCTCCGGCTAGGGTAAAATTTCTAGAAGGAGAACCGCTATGTGGTTCAAAAAATATTGGCTCGTGCTTTTGGCGGCTGCGCTGCAAGCGGAAAGCCTCTGGGGCACCTCGAAAAATTGTGCTTCCTGGTGCCGCGCGAATCGGATGCAAGGTTTGCGGGCGGTAAGAGCGGGGTTTTCGCGATGGGGCAGCTTGGTTTTTTTGATGTGAGCCGGCGATATGAAGG
>JBQTKC010000039.1:0-4795 GCA_052386575.1 Beijerinckiaceae bacterium | reverse complement strand
TCGATCCAGCTTGCGTTACGCAATCCGCTCGACGATCGGGCCGCGCCCAAGCCGCAACTTGCCAACGCTCCCGCGCCTCTGCCGACGCTTGCGCCGGTGGTGAAACCGATCAGGCGCGCGCACCCAGGCGGGCCCACGGTGACCGTCATCAAGGGGACAACCGCGAGCCGAGTCAAATGCGCATGGAACGAATGCTAAGCGAGAAAACATGAACGCATGGGGATCAACCTTCGGGGAGATAAAGAAAACGCATGAACCGTACACCAACCAGTTTTTCCAACGTTCTCACCCTTCTTGGGTCGGGAATACTGACGATAGCGATCGTCGTGATCATGTCACTCACGTCGCCCCGGGCCGTTGAGGCGCAGGGCCAGATCTTCCGGGTCGCGGTCAATAAAACACGCATCATCAATCTAGCACGGGCTACGAGTCAGATTACGGTGGGCAATCCTGGGGTCGCCGACATTCGCCTGTTGACCCCGACTCACCTTTACGTGCTGGGCGCGTCGCTTGGTAGCACGAATGTAACGCTGGGCAGTAAGTCGAGCGGTTTCTACAACAACATCGACATCGAAGTGACGCATGATATCGATGGCCTGAAGGCAAAAGTTCACGAGATTTTGCCGCACGAGAAACCGAAGATATTCTCTTCGCAGGGCGCCATGGTGTTGGCCGGCGAGGTGTCGAGTCTCGAGAAGATGGATGCCATTTTATCGATCGCCAAGACCTTCCTCCACAAAGGCGCAAAACCGCCCCTGGGTCAGCCGGGCTTCAACGTCCAATTTGGCGGGGGCGCCAGCACGGCGCTGCAGGCCGGCGCATCGCCGAAGGCGGCGAAGGGGCAAGAGGACAACATCGTCAATTTGATGCAGGTGGGCGGGCCGCATCAAGTGATGCTCGAGGTCAAGGTGGCGGAGATGAACCGCACCCTCGCGAAAAACCTCCGGGTCGATTTCTCGGCACTGGATCCCTCGGGCCGGTGGAGCGGCGGCGCGATCCGCGGATCGGCGCTGGTCGATCCATTGACCGACTTGATCGACATCGCGCCTGGAATAATCAATCCGGCAGGCTTGTTCGCACGTTTCATTAGCAGAGACGTTCGTTTCAACGCCGTGATCAACGCGGCACGGAATCACGGCCTGGCAAAAATCTTGGCCGAGCCCACCGTGACGGCGATCTCCGGTCAGGAAGCGAGCTTCCTCTCCGGCGGCGAATTTCCCATTCCGGTGGCGCAAAACGAGGACACGGTCACGATTGAATTCAAGGAATTCGGCGTGGGCCTAAAATTTCTGCCGGTGGTGCTCGACTCGGATCGCATCAGTCTTAAGCTCAATATCGACGTCAGTGAATTGACCAATACCAATTCGGTCACGGCCGGAATCACCAATACCCAAAACGTGTTTGTCATCCCCGCCCTCACAAAACGCCGGGCCAGCTCCTCGCTGGAGCTTTCCGACGGCCAGACCATGGGGATCGCGGGTCTCATCAGCGACAACCTGCGAGATTCGGTGGAGAAATTCCCGGGCTTGGGCGAGATCCCAATCCTCGGACAGCTCTTTACCAGCCAGGAGTTCCAGAAGAACCAGACGGAGCTCATCATCTTCGTGACACCGCGCATCGCCCGGCCCATGCCAAGCTCCAACGTCAAACTACCGACCGACAGCTTCATCGAACCGGACGATGTGGATTTCTATTTGATGGGTCGCACGGAGGGCCAACAACCGAAACAGCGGGTCGGAGCTGGGTCGGGCAAGGGTGGCATGAGCGGCAATTTCGGACAACAACCGTAAAGGGATAACGCCATGATGCAAGTACATACCACACGCACCCTATTCACCGGCCTCGGTGTATTGCTCTTCGCGGGTCTTCTGACGGGCTGCGCAGAATGGAGCAGCCGTCCGGCGAATGTCGAGCGGGACTTTGGCAATGCCGTGCGCGAAATGAGGCAGGCCCAGGTCTACGACCGGTCCAAGGTGCTCAACCCCGATCCGGAGCCTGTGAAGGGCTACGAGGGCAAGAAGGCCGAGCAGGTGCTGGAGAAGACCTATCGCAAGGACATCGCGAATCCGGTAAAGGTGGAGAAAAATATTATCTTCCGGGTAAGCGGAGGTGGGCGTGGAGGCGGCGGAAATTGATATTCGAGAAGGAGCGGCGCGCATGTTAACCGTAGCAACGGCTAAGAAAATTCCGCGTAAGTCCGAACGGCATCGAGACTCATCATGCTGGTACCGGGACTGCAGTGGCGCACGCCCGAAAAACCGGCACGGTCGGGATGAAAGATTTCATCAGCGGTTTTCTAAGCAACGCGGCATTGTCATTCCCTTCGTGGCGATCGCCATGCTCGCGCTTCTCGCGATGGCCGGGCTGGCGCTCGATATGGGCCACCTCTACGAGAACAAGACGCGGCTGCAGAACGTCGTCGACGCCGCCGCACTGGCCGCCGCGCAGAAGCTGGGAGAGACCCCGGGCGATCAAGCAGCCAAGGAGGCAGCCGCAACGACCGCCGCCGAGGACACCATCGTTCTCCACAACAAAGGCAAGGCCGGCACTGCGGAGTTGGGTTCGATTCAGACAAGCGACGGGACCGTAACGTTTTTTAATCTGGTCCCAGGAGTTTGCGCTGGAGTCGGATTCGACCCTTGCTTCGTGCGGGTAGTTGTTGACAATCTGATCCGGCCGAACTTCTTCGCTCAAGTCCTGACGGCGATAGGCGCCACCAAGACCGTCGCCGCGCGCGCGGTTTCCGGTCCTGTCGCTGTTAACCCCTGCGATGTGGTGCCCATGATGGTTTGCGCCCAAGACGGCGATCTCGATGACGCGGAGGACGATGGGTTGTTCTATGGCTTCGATACCGGCAAGACCTACTGTCTCAAGCGCGGTTCGGATCAAAGTCCGTCGGAATGTCCGGAAGACGAGCTACTCGGAGGCGGTAACTTCCATTTGATCGATCTGGAAGACTCCCAAGGCGGTAGCGATGTCTGCGTGAATATGACGGGAGCCTATGACAGGTGCCTATTCGATGACGGTGAAGATTTTATCGATCTAAAACCCGGCAATACGATCGGGCCGGTCGCGGACGGGCTCAATACGCGTTTCAACGAGTACCCGAACGGCCAGAATTGCCAAGGCGCGCTTAATCCGGCGACGGCTCCACCGGACGAGGTGGTGTCTTATGGGCCTGGCACGCTCGGGGAAAACTATACTTCCTGGAAAGCAACGGCCGTCAATGAGCTCGCGGGCACTCCCAATGCCGCCTATGCCGACAAAGGTCGCCGGGTAGTATCCATCCCTATCGGGAATTGCCCTGTTCCGTGTAACGGCAATTCTTGCGAAGCGCCTCTGCTCGATGCCGCCTGCTTCTTTCTCCGCCACCCGGTAAAACAAACGGGTAATGACCCGAATATCGTCGCTAAGGGTGTGGTGGTCGGTGAGTTTACGGGCGAGCGCTGTTTCAGCAAAGGAAGGCCCATCAATAACGATCTCAACGGTCCCTACAAAATGGTGCTCTATAAAGATGATACCAGCGGTGATTCGTAGGCGCCTGGTCATGCAGCGGATCCGCACCCAAAAAGGCGTCGCCATCGTGGAGTTTACGATCGTGCTGCCGCTGCTGTTGCTGCTTATGTTGGCCATCGCCGAATTCGGCCGGGCGCTCTACCAGTACAACGCGCTGACCAAGGCGGTCCGCGACGGCGCGCGCTTCATGTCGGAAAATGCATTTATCGGAGACTCCGGGCAGGTCAGTACGGTGGCGCCGACCGAGGTAAAGCGGCTCGTGGCCTATGGTGCCATCGGTGCCGCGACCTGTGGCGCCTACGGTGGTGTTTGCCAGGATCTGCCGGAGTTTGAGTGGACGCACGTCAATACGCCTACGCTCTATCAGGATGCGGCGGGGGATTACTACGTCACGGTGAGCACACTGCCCAGCAGCGACCCCGACGTCTATACCTATCAGCCGATGCTTGGCAACCTCCTGCCGCTGACGTCGATCGCCGTGAACATTCCGCTCCAAGCATCCACTACGATGAGGGTGTTATGACCGTGAGCACGCGCCAGCGGGGGACCACAACGGTTGAATTCGCCCTCATCGGCGTGCTGTTCTTTATCGTGTTGTTCGGGATCATCGAATTCGGGCGGCTGCTGTTTACCTGGAACACGTTGACCGAGATGACCCGGCGGGGCGCGCGAGTGGCGGCGGTGTGCCATCCCATCGACCACGCGGATCAGATCAAGCGAGCCACGGTGTTCAGCGATCCCGGGAGCGGTGGGGACAGTCCGTACCTGCTTAATCTGACGCCCGATGAGGTGGAGGTGGATTACCTCGACGAGGCGGGGGACGAGGCCGACCCCGCCGCCGTCCCTTTGAGTACCATTTTCTACGTACGCGTGAGTATCACTGATGACGCGCTCGATCCCGCGCCCGGCTACCAGCATGAGATGTTAATACCGACTTTCAGTTTGGCGCCGACCTCGCCGCCGTTCGCGACCACGATCCCCAGCGAAAGTCTCGGCATTATTCCGGGAGGGGGCACCCAATGCCCGTTCGGTTAATTTCCTAAATGAAGCAATAGCAGCGATGGCCAACACTCTTCGACTTCTGGTGACCAGTAGTTCCAAGCAGGATATCGAGGCGCTCGCCGCGCTCTTGAACAAACTGCCCGGGATGGAGATCAAGACGCGCTTGATCACAAATGGGCATGCCGATCCGCTCTATGGCGTGACCGATCTGCCGGATGCCCTGGTCCATCACATGGACGGCGGCGGCGCGGAACATCTCAAGGCGCTCGCAGCGCGT
>JBQTKC010000038.1:0-15293 GCA_052386575.1 Beijerinckiaceae bacterium | reverse complement strand
TGGAACCTTTGGCCAGCTTCGCCCGCCGCCCCCTTTCCGCGGCAGGAATCCTGAATCAGAATTCAGCCGATTCGGGAATCCCCCAAGTGATTCACTCCGTTCCGATACCGCTCTAAACAGCACGCTTGAGTCAAAGAGCCGCAGCTTATCCAACTATTTGTGGACGCCAGGTTCTTTGCGGCATTCGATCGCGGTAGGGACGACTCTTGCTTGCCGCCCCCCGCACAGATCCGGACGTGCCCAATTCAGGCATCCGGCTCCTGTCGACGGTGTTTGACGAGGAAGCGTTGTTCCGGCGGGGTGCACCGGGCGAACTTGGCATGGCACCGCACGCGTTATGGATTCTGAAATTGTAGGACCTGCCCCCAGCGTCCCGACGGCGGACGGTTGGTTCTCGTAGAACCCGACGCTCATGCGGCGCCGTCGCTGTACTTCCAGACCGGGATTCCGAGCTTCCTGGCCTTGCCGGCGAGATTTGCCGAGATGCCGGAGCCGGGAAAGACTATGACGCGGATCGGCAACACGTCGAGCATCGCATCGTTGCGCTTGAAGGGTCGGCCCTCGCGTGCTTGGCCCAGTCGGGCTTGAAGGCGATCTGCGGCACCTTGCGATTGTCGGCCCAGCAGGCAGTGATGCGCTCGGCGCCCTTCGGGCTGCCGCCATGCAGCAACAACATTCCGGGATGCTTGGCGTGCGCCTTGTCGAGCCTGTCCCAAATCGCGCGATGGTCGTTGAAGTCGAAGCCTCCGGTGAAGGAGATCTTCGGCCCCGCGGGAAGCAGCACTTCCGTCTCGTCTCGGCCCGTCGCGTGGCGGCCAAAAACTCCCGGCTGTCGATCATCGCCGAAGTGAGCGTGCGATGGTTAACCATCGACCCCGAGCGCGGTCGCCAGGACGAGCCGATGTGGTGCTCGAACAGGTCGGCGGCCTGGTCGCGGAAGAGCTCCATGGCGTTGCGGCGCTCGATCAGCGTCATGCCCTCGGCGGTCATGGGCTCGAGCTCGACTTCACCAACTGAGGAGGTAGGCGCGCGCTAACTCATTGGAATCGTTTTAGTACGACATTAAAAGTCGGCACTACGGCGCGTGGGGGAGTTCAGGCGGCGGCGCAGGCGCCGCGGGCGGCGATTCTTGGCGGGGGCTGTGCCGGCAGTTGCAGGCGCAGCTGGTTCAGCAAAAGCTGCTGGTCGTTTTCCGGCTCCGTGTAGCGAGACAACACGATCAGCCGATCGCCGGTCGTCGGCAGCTCGACGTCAATCATTTGCATGGCGGCAAATTTTTCGAACACGGCTCTTGGCGTCAGCCCTCCCGCCAGCGCCTTCAATCGCTGCTTCAGCGTCACCTGCAGACAATAGGCTAGAAACGCCACGAAGATGTGCGCTTCGATACGCTCGTCCAACTGGTGATCTGGACGGATGGAGAGATCGTTCTTCAACTCCTTGAAAACCTGCTCGATCTCGACCAATTGCAAATACATGCGCCAAAGCGGCTCGGGGTTGTCGCTGCTGATGTTCGTGCGCAGCAGATAACTGCCTTCACGGCGCAGCGCCTGCCTCAGTTTCTGGCGGTTGAACGCGAAGCGGAAAGTCTCCGGCGTCACCGCGTGGTCCTTCGCCGGCGTCTGGATTGTCATCAGCCCATAGCGCGGCCCGCCTACTTCTTGGCGGCGCCGAGCTTCAACAGCAATTCGTCGCGCGTGAGATCCTGGCGTTGCAGTTCGCGCAGACGCCGGATCAGCTTGCGCAGGCGACGCCGGCGCGTGGCGCGCTCCTTGTCGCGCCGGCCATCGCTGCGGGCGAGGACGTAAGTCTCGTTCTCATGTTCGAGCAGCTTGACGCAAACGCTGGCGCGCACTTCTCCCCACGGCTTGGCTATGAAGGCCTTCTCCAGTTTCGTCAGCCGTCCGCGCGGAGTGCCGACGAGATATCGAACGGGCGGATCGCCGAAGCGCATCTCGGGCAAGACCTCTTCGGCCGGGATGCCGCAGTCCATCACCCAGACGCGCTGCGCCTTGCCATACTGATTCTCGATCTTGGCCAGAAACGCCTTCAGCGTCGTCTTGCCGGACGTGTTCCCGTCCATGACCTCATAAGCCAAGGGAAAGCCGTCCTTGGTGACGATCAAGGCAATGACGACCTGCACGCAATCGGCGCGTTTGTAGCGGCTGTAGCCGAACTTGCGCTTGCCGCCTTCCGGCGGATCGCATTCGAAATAAGTGCTGGTGAGATCATAGAGCAGCACGTCGAAATCGGCGTTGAACAAATCCTTCCAGCACCCGCGCAAATGGGAAATCAACGCCTGCTTATGCGCCGTCAACTTGTCGAGGCAGCGATAGAGATTGTTCGGTTGCGCGAACGCGATGTCTTCGCCGAGCAGATCGCCCATGGCGCCCTGTTCGAACCAATGCCGATACAGGCGCCATTCGGCTCCGGGCGATATCAACTGATACGCCACCAGCGTCTTCAAGATGTTGAGCCAGCTCGTTCCCTCGCGCGAGGGCGGCAGGCTTGGCCCCCAGAGCGCATCGAGGCGCAGCTGATCCCAAAGCAGCATCGCCAGCCAGTACGCCCCCCATTGCCGCGGACGGCGCAAGCGCATGGCGCCAAGGCGGACCGACACTACATCGCAGTCAAGCGGCGGCGCCTCTCGATCTTCCGGGAACAACGCGATCTGCTTCAAAGCGCCGGCGTCTTCGTCGAAAACCTCGATCGCATTGCTCCAGGCGGCCTTTTGGCTGTCGTTGATCTCGCCGAGATAAAGCACCTGGCGCTGTACGACACGACCATCATGAACGCGCCGGTTCTCCACCACCGGCCAAGTTCGATGTTCCTTACCGTCCTTGCGGCGAATCTTGTGGCGCAAAAACATGTCGCATGACTCGCGCGTCTCTTGCGGTCATGCAAGGGCCTTGGCCGGCGCCACAAGCAATTTTCGACTTGCCGCCTCCGTGTTTTCAACGAGTTACGCCAGAAAGCCGGCCCAAGAATCGCAAAAATCGGCGCGAGTTGGTGAAGTCGGGCGAGCTCGACCGAGCGGATTTCCGAGCCGTCCTGCTCCTTCTGGCTTCGCCGCTGCGTCTGCTCCCGGTAGCGGCGCCCGCCGGCAGGGATTTCGTACATGCCGGTCTCGACGCTACCGGCATTGACGACCGGCCGAACGGTCAGGCTCTGAAGGAGCGTGCGGCGCGCGATGTTCTCGGCGAGCTCCTCGATCGATACGCCGGCCTTGTGCGCCGGACATCGGCCCCATCAAAGGCGCTGGTGCTTTGGTAAAACGCCGCTGCAAACTTGCCTTGACGCCATCCCCGCCACATGGCGCTGAACGCGATGAGCCGCGACAAATCCAAAATCTCGCTGCGCGGAAAGTTCAAGAAAGCCGCCTGGAATGAGCAGTATCTGAGGGAACGCCTGGCCAATACTTGAAATGCGATTGCCCTCGTATGGGGGCTCCATTGTCAAGCACGAATTTCATTCGTTCATTCCGGTCTTTGGCGAACTCCGATACCTGCGGCGAGGGTCCCTCCGCCAACCTCGTATCCGGTGGGACGTTTAGTCCCGAACCCACGATCCCGCATGCGGGAGAGGAGTTCCGCGCGACGGTGCCACTCTGAGTAACGGCGCTCCCAAAAAGGAGTCCTGGGCAATCGACGGCTTCCGTCGATCTCCGGCCGGAATGCGAGAGACGCCGCCGCTTACGCTGCTTTCATCGTCGCGCCCTCCGGAATGACGCCGTCCTCGGCGAAGCGCCACAGAGCGACGAGAAGCTTGCGCGCCACCGCCACGATCATGATCTTGGCGACGCGGCCCTTCGCCCCGTTCATCCGCCCCTGAAACCACCGCGCCAGAGCGCTCTCCGGCTGAAACCGCAGCCAGAACCAGGCGAGCTCCACCAGGCGCCCACCCGCAGCCGCCGGTTGCCGTCCTTGCTGATGCCCTGCTCGCGCGCCATCGGCCCGCTCGCAAAAGTCGTCCCCGTCAAGCCGGCGTAGGAGCCGAGCGCCCGGCGATTGGAGAAGCTTCGGCAGAACGCCTCGCGAACCAGCAGCGTCGCGCTCTCGACGCCGATCCCGCGCAAGCCGCACATGCGCAGTGTTTCGAAAGATCACCAAGGCTGGCCGGCCGCCAATGAGCTCGCCTTCAACCGTCGATCACCTCCACAAGCGCCAAGCCGCTCGGCTCGGCCACTTGCCGCGCGTGCTTCTTCGAGCCCGGCGGCTGTACGGCGAAAACCCACTTCTTCGAACTCTACTCCAAAGCTCCGATCAGCGTGCCATCGTAGTCCAGTGCGGCGGTCTCGGACACCAACATGCAGGAAGGCGTCAACTCGGCTCTCCAAGGTTCGAGCAAACAAACCCAGCATAACCAATCCGAGGCCGCCGCTCGCCCTCATGGAATCTGATCGTTAACCCGACTTCCGAGCCGTGTTTTCAGGTAGGCGTATGGTTGATCTGAATGATTGCCGGCGTCAAGATGACCGCGAAAAGCACCGGGAGAAAAAACAATATCATCGGTACCGTCAATTTGGGCGGCAATCCCGCAGCCTTTTTTTCGGCGAGCATCATACGATTGTCGCGGCTTTCCTGGGCGACGACCCGCAAGGCGGCGCCAAGAGGTGTGCCGTAACGCTCGGCCTGAATGAGAACGGTCGTGATCTGCCTCACCGAGTCTAGCCCGGTTCTGAGGCTGAGGTTTTCATAGGCCGTTCGGCGATCAGGAAGGTACGAGAGTTCCGCCGTCACCAGCGTCAATTCCTCGGCAAGCGGTATCGACTGGACACCGATCTCCCCCGCGACTTTGCGAAAGGCATGCTCGATCGACATGCCAGACTCGACGCAGATGAGCAAAAGATCCATGGCGTCGGGAAAGGCGCGGCCCATCGAATGTTGGCGTTTGCCGATCGTATTTTTGAGGTAGAGTTCGGGCATTTTCAGGCCGATATAAGTGGCCAAGACAATGATGCCTATCTTGAAGGTGAATGCCAGCTCGAAACCCGAAAAAACTAAATTATAGAAGGCGGAAATCACTAGGAATAGGAGGGGAGTAATCAGCCGGAAGAAGAGAAACGCCACTTCCGCCTGTGGGCCGCGATAGCCGGCCATCGCCATCTGGGTTTTTGCCTTCTCAGTCCCTAGCCATTTCGACAAACTGAAGCGCTCAACGGTTTGTTTCATGTAGGCTTTGGTCTCCTGCCGGAGGCTACGCTTGTTCTTATCCGCGATCAGCCGCTCGCGCGCTCGCGCGCGGATACGCTCCCGTTCCGTCGCAACGGATTTCATGCGCTGACTGAGAGTATCGGACTCGATCAGCGGCATGGCGACAGTCAGAACCGTCAGCATCGTCGCGATCGCGACAAGTGTGCTTAGCAGAAAATTCCGATCGGTCAGCTTGAAGTAAATCAGGTCGAGCATTTGCGCCACGCGTGCGGGAGGGCCTCAATATTGGCAAATTTAATAAGATATGTTGAAGCAAGTTATGTAATATATTGGCACCAGCGGCGAAACACTAATAGTCGAAATTGATCATATTTTTCATTACGAATATTCCTATACACATCCACAAGGCACAGCCGCCGAGGACAAGTTCGCCGGTCTGCGTTGTCCACAATAATTCGATATATTTTGGGCTCGTGACATAGGTCATGATGGCCACTATGAAAGGCATACTGGCGATAATGTAGGCGGAAGCCTTGGCTTCGCCCGCCATCGCCTTGATTTTTCCTTTCATTTTTTTCCGGTCCCGTAGCACGGTCGACAGATTGGTCAGGGCTTCGGCAAGATTGCCGCCGGCTTTTTGCTGAATATTTATAACGATCGCGAAGAAGCTCGCCTCCGGGATCGGGACGCGCTCGACTATTCGCTCGACTGCTTCGCCGGTTGAAAGGCCCATGGCCTCTGCCTCTACGATCTGGCGGAATTCGCTGCGGACTGGCTCCGCCGATTCCGTCGCGATAACGCGCAGACAATCTCCGAGCGGCAGCCCAGCCTTGACGCCACGGATAATAATGTCGACCGCATTGGGAAATTCATTGACAAATTTCTTCAAACGGTGGTTGCGCAAGAATTTAAGAATCCATGCTGGAAAACCGAAACCACCAACTCCCACAGCGGCCACGGTCACAATCGGGTGGGGACTGAAAAGCCAAATCAGCCCGCCACAAAATGCTGCCGAGGCGAGCGAAACGCCGATATATCTGTTGCGGCTCCACGAGAGCCCGGCCTGAGCGATCCTCGTCTCCAGGGATTGATTTTTTCGTTTGCCGCGTACTTCGAGTTCCTTGAGGCTTTCCGTTATTTGTTTACGGCGGCTCGCGGCGTCGGCCAGGCGCTCGGCGCTTCGCTTCGGTGTCGTCGGCCGCAAGGCGGCCTCGCGCTTTTCTGCCTTGATGTCTCCAGAAAGGTAGGGATAGATGAAAACGTGGACGATGCCTCCGGCCGAGATCATCGCAAGAACCATGATGAACCACACGTGCATGTTCATGCCAGAGCCTCCTGTTCTTGCTCGCTACCGGACAGCATCGGTGAGCTCGGAAGCATCAAGTGCTCGCGCCAATCGTTCTTCCTCGCCATAGTAGCGGGCCCGTTCCCAGAATCGTGGGCGCCCAATCCCTGTCGAGCGGTGGCGGCCTTTCAGGCGGCCAGAAGAATCTTCCCCTGTGACCTCATAAACCATCAGATCCTGCATCGTGATGACATCGCCCTCAAATCCCAGGACTTCGGTGATATGAGTGATCCGACGTGACCCATCACGAAGCCTTGCCGCCTGGATGATGACATCGATAGAGGAAACGATCATTTCCCGTAGGGTCCTCGGCGGCAGCGCGAAGCCACCCATGGTAATCATGGATTCGAGACGGCTTAGTGCCTCGCGCGGCGAATTGGCGTGCAAGGTGCCCATTGAACCGTCGTGGCCGGTGTTCATCGCCTGCAACAAGTCGAAAGCCTCCGGACCGCGGACCTCGCCGACGATGATTCTTTCCGGCCGCATGCGAAGGCAGTTCTTGACGAGATCACGCATTGTGATCGAGCCGCTTCCTTCGAGGTTCGGAGGCCTCGTTTCGAGGCGGACCACATGAGGTTGCTGCAACTGGAGTTCGGCCGCGTCCTCGCAGGTAATCACGCGCTCGTCGGTATCGATGTAATTGGTCATGCAATTGAGAAGAGTTGTCTTTCCCGAGCCTGTCCCACCAGAAATCAAGACATTGCAGCGCACCCGTCCGACGATCTTGAGAATCTCGCCGCCTTCCGGGGAAATGGCACCAAAACGAATCAACTGATCGAGGGTCAGCTTGTCCTTTCTGAATTTGCGAATTGTGAGGACAGGACCGTCAATTGCAAGCGGCGGGGCGATAACGTTGACGCGCGAGCCGTCGGCAAGTCGCGCGTCGCAGATTGGCGAAGCGTCGTCGACCCGGCGCCCCACCTGACTAACGATACGCTGACACACGTTCATCAATTGCGCATTGTCGCGAAATCGGATGTTGGTCAATTGGATCTTGCCGCCGACCTCGATAAACGTACGGGTGGCGCCGTTCACCATTATATCGGCAATGTCGTCGCGGCCAAGGAGCGGTTCGAGGGGCCCGTAGCCGAGAACATCGTTGCAGATATCGTCGACCAGATCTTCCTGTTCGCCGATCGACATGGCGACGTTCTTGATCGCGACGATTTCGTGGACGATGTCGCGGATTTCCTCGCGCGCGTTTTCCGCGTCGAGGCGCGCCAATTGCGAAAGGTCGATCGCCTCGACGAGCGCGCCGAAGATCATGCTTTTCGTTGCGTAGTACTCGTCGGACCGGTGCGGCTCCTGGGCCGGTTGCTGCGGCGGCGGGGCGCTTTGTGTCGCGGGGATACCGATCGGCTTCGCGGCCATGGCAACGGTTGCCGCAGCTGGGGCGCTTTTGTCGCCGGCTTCCGAGATTGAACGCTTGCCAAACATTATAGACCTCTTATGGGCATTGGCTCCGCGCGGTCCCATCGCGTTCCGGGCCCGGAGTGCCGGCATGCCGGCCCCCAAGACCACGTGCGTTGCGATCGCGGTCATGACTGGTTTGGACTTGCCCCGCGCATTACCCCGGGATCGGCTTTGGACGCCTGCTTCCGGCTGAACCGCATCATCACAGGAGCGAAAAGGTTCCGTTTCGCTTTACGCATTTCGTTCCGGCCGGTAATTTTTCGCGCGAGTTCCCGGATCATGCCCGCGAGTTTCCCGGTCGGCTCGACTTCGGAAATCATCTGCCCATTGTTGGCGGCCGGGCCAAAGAGCTTCGGCGCGAAAGGAATGATTCCGGAAGGCACGAGATCGACCGCCTTGGCGAAATCGTTGACGCTAATCTCCGGCCGTTTCGGAATTCCGACGCAGTTCATCACGAGCTTTGGATGCCCGTCATGTGCGCGAGCCGAGCGCAGCGTATCCAGCATGTTCTTTGTGTTGCGCAGATTCGCGAGATCAGGTGCTGCGACAATCACGATTTCATCGGCTTTGACGAGCATGCGTCTTGCCCACGCGCTCCAAATATGTGGAATATCCAAGATGACGCACGGCGTGGTGGCGCGCAAAACATCGATCAGCGAGTCGAACGCATTTTCTGAAAAGTCATACAACCGGTCGAGCGTCGCCGGCGCAGCTAGAATGCTCAGCTTTTCGCCGCATTTCGTTAACAGCCGGTCGACAAGATTTTCATCAATCCGGTCCGGCGCGAATGCTGCTTCGGCGATGCCCTGCGGCGGATCTTGATTGAAGTCGAGCCCCGCCGTACCGAAGCCCAAATCCATATCGACGATGACGGTTTGGATATCGAGGTCCCTTGCAATCGAGAAGCCGATGTTATGCGCGATCGTGGATGCGCCGATCCCGCCCTTGGCACCGCTTATGGCGATGATCTTGCCGATGGGCTTTGCTCCCGCGCTTGTGTAAAGTTGCGAGATCGCGCGGATGAACTCGAGGACATCGAAAGGCGCGACGAGATACTCGCTGATGCCACGGGCGATAAGCTCGCGGTAGAGAACGATATCGTTGGTGCGCCCAGCGACGACCACCTTGGTACCCTGGTCGCAGAACTCGGCAAGCGCGTCGATGTGCGAGAGAAGCTCTCCGCGGCCAGCGGCAGAATCGAGGACAATGACGTTCGGCGTTGGAGCGTCGCGGTAGGCCTCGATTGCGGCGAGAGCACCGCCCAAGTGCACGCTCACATGCGCCCTCTCCATCCGGCGGTCGGTTGCGGCCGCCTGGACGATGCGCGCGGTTTCCGGCGCTTCGCAGAATGCTTGCAGGGAAATGCGTGGCACCGGTGCGATCGGCGTGTGTTCGATGTCGACTGAGCCTTTCATCAGTTCGCCCCAAGGGTGATGATTTCGGATTTATCCTCTTTCCAATTCGTTCCAGGATCCTCGCCCCTGCGAAGGCTTTCGATGGCGCGGGTGCGCATGATGGTGTCCGCCGGCGTTTCTCCTTGCGGCGCCACGAGATCGCGCGGATCGGCGACCTGTGCGGCGAACGCGGTTTGATAGGCGCAACCGAAATTCCAGTAGGGCTTGTTGCTCCAGTCCGCGACGGCGCCGCTGCCCATTGCAAGGTCCCTAGGCCATTGGCCGCACTGGTCCGCGACCTTCGCCTTGAGGCCTAGAAAGCTCAACCGGACCGGCGCGGCAAGATAGGGACCGGCCGGATAGGAAGTCACAATGGTATGGACATGAGCCCCCGCGCTAAAAAGGGCGTCGCGGATCGGTTCGATGGGTGCCGGGCCCGCGGGGCCTGCCGGCGCCATGATGGTGATGGGTCCGCGGCCGAATTTGCGGTAGAGGACGGCATATTCGCGCAGCCGCGCTGCGGAACGGCGGTCAACGAGGCCTGTCGTTGGCTCGACAAAAATGTCTAGCGTGCGCGGTTCCTCGGCCAGCACGACCGGGTGGCGGACCCGGTAGTCTTCCTGCGGGATCGAGGATACAGCCATGCGCTCCGTTGCGCCGCAGCCGGCGAGTGGAAGCAGCAAGCACAGAGAGAAAAGATTTGGCACCGCCGCACCTGTTGGGCAAGCCAATTTTCGAGCGGCGCGCGCGGAATGGATCATGATTGACATCGGATGCTGAGCTTTCTTGATTCGTTTGCCTACGCCTCAATCCTGGATGAAACCGACCGGCCCCTTGTAATCCATGACGGCTTCCGGATTGCCTGGCGAGGCATAGAGTTGATTGACACGGCCGAGCAGCCAGGTTTGCGGATCACTTGCGTTGGTGAAACCATCGGTTGGCCTCGAGATTTCGTCGGGTTTCGCCGGTTTGACGATATAGGGGGTCACAATAATCATGAGTTCGGTTTCCTGCTTCTGGTAGTCGTTCGAGCGAAACAACGCGCCGAGAATCGGCAGGTCGAGGAGCACGGGAAGGCCGTTGATGACTTGACGCGATTGCGTTGAGAGTAGCCCCGCGGAGGCGATGGAGCCGCCCGACGGGATCTCGACCGTCGTCTCGTTCTTTCGGGTGAGTAGTCCTGGGACGAACGAACCGAAGATAGTGCTGCCATTTGCCGGGTCTAACTCGCTCACTTCCGTTGCGAGATGGAGCAGGATGCGGCCCTCGGAGAGTACCACCGGGGAAAACCGCAACGTGACACCAAATGGCTGGAACGTGGTACCGCCTGTGCAACTCCCTGCCGTGGTGGCGGACGCCACCGTGCATTGTGGCACGCTGGGTATCGGTATCTCGCCGCCGACGGTGAGCTTCGCGCTCTCGCCCGACACGGCTGAAATCGCCGGCTCGGCGAGGATGCGCGTAACCCCATAGCGCTCGAAGGCTTGCAAGGTCGCGCTCAAAGTGTTGGCCGAATTACGCGCCGTCAGCGCGGACGTCGTGCCAATTGGCGCTTCCGGGTACCCGCTCGCTGCCCCGCCCGCGCCGGCGACCGCGATCACGTTTTGGATGGCGAACGGATTGAATTGCGTAAAGGTCCCCCAACTGGCGGTCAGCGAGCTTGTGGTGATGCCGAGCTGCTTGGCGATATCGCGGCTGATTTCCGCGACGGTCACCTTCAACATCACCTGGCTGCGGCCACGGATGGTGAGCACATTGACGACCAGGCGATCCGCGCACGCGCTCGCCGTTCCCTGCGGGCCAGAGATGCCACCGGTGCCCAAGCCCAGCGCGCCGGGAGGAACAGAGGCTGCGACCAGTTGCGCGAAGCCTTTGGCGATATCGCAGGCGCGCTGCGCGTCCTCGATGGAATCGACGGCTCCGGTCAGGATGATCGTATCTTTGACCGTCTGCGCGGTAATCGCCGCAGTGGGCATCGCGGTGCGCAGGATTTGCTGCAGCTCCCCAATATTAATATTGCGGCGGATGATGAGTTCCAAGTGTTCGATCTCGCGGCCTTGCTGATCCATGGCAACGACGCTTGTCTCGCCGGTATCCAACCCAATGACATAGAGCTTGCGCGGAGACCGGACGACGGCGTTGGCGACCTTCGGATTGGCAACGAAGATTTCCGCCGCGTCGTGGGTCAGTTCGACAATGCGGGACATGCCCACTTCCATCGCGATCCGCCGCGGCGTTACGGCGCCATTGTAGCGGGCCTCGGCTTTTTCTTGCGCGCAAACCGCGCAAGTACCCGCCATGATGGAGAGGCCTGCCATTATTCCCGCGGCCAGAATAGGAATTGGGCTTTTCATTTGCGGATCTCCAAAATCATGCATGCTCATTCGATGGGTTGCGCGATCACGGTTCGTTACTCGCGCGACGCCGCGTGCTCAATCCACCCTGTCTCGATTTGCCACCTCGTTGCAGACTAACATCAGGCGGTTGTTGAGGCGGAGGAGGAGGCGGCTCGGCCTCTGCATTCGCATCGCTCATGCTCCGCAAGGTCAGCGCGAGCTGGCCGGCGCGCTGCGCCAGGACGATCGTCTCGGCTTGAAACGGTGTGACTTCCAAGGTTGCATTGTTTCCCATGATGACGCGCTCCCCATTTTTCTCCTGATAATTCTGGCCGATCGCGAGGACGCGAATATTGGTCAGGATAGTCTGGCTGACGAAGGAATTGGCAACGCCATTGCGCGCGGCGCCCTCGTCTTGAAAAATGTGAATCACGTCGACTCTGTCGTTTGGCAAGATAAACCCACCAGCCTCGCTTGAACCTTGCGCGTCGATATTGATAGCCACCGCGCGGCTGCCTTTTGGTAGAATCGTGGCGAGAAAGCCGGAATGGGGACCTTTGACCAGGCGGTCCCGCCGCAAAGGCTCGCCCGCGGCGAAATTGGTGCGGACAGTCGAACCTTGTAGTTCCGTGATTCCGTCGGGTGAGACGCTCTTGCGGACGAGGCCTTCCGGAATACGGTCCTTTGGCCATTCGTCCCAGCGCACGTCGCCTGCGTCGACGACGGCGCCGAAGCTCAACTCCTTTGCCGCGACCAGCACTTCGTCGGTCAGGAGTGGAGGGGGCGGTGCCGCCACTATCGCCGGCGGGTTTGAGCGGGTGGCCACGACCGCGGCGCCGACTCCGGCCGCGAGGGCAACGCCAAGAACTGCAATACGAGCTGCTTTCATTGTGAGGGTTTGCCTCTCTTAGGTAAATCGAACGCCTGCCGTCTCGTTGCCGAGGACAACGCCGAGTCAGATGGCGCTAGATGGGAGGGCGATTACAACATTCGAACGCCAACCTAGGCTTAAAAAGATGGTTTCAATTTACTTTTTTACTATAAACACATACAATTGTGTTTTTGACCTAACAGGTTATAGCCGATTCAGATAAAATTATAGATAATGAATAATGGCCACTTCAAGAAATATCCTTTCATTTCGCGTCTACCGGCGTGCGAGCTCGCGGCGGCGCAGACCGTGCAATACGTAGTCTCCCGTCGAGGCTCCGTGAAGCAGCAATCGGTTTTGGTGTGGCTTGACCGCCCCTCGACGCACGCGGCATGGCACGTGGCGCGCTGATTCACCCGACGCGGCCACCCTCTTTTCGAGCGTCGTGAGCCAATGTCCAAAACCTACAGTGGCCATTGCTCTCGGCCAGCCCTCCGCACCACGCACGAGACCCAGCGCGGCCTCCGCCGGGCCGGCATGGCCGGAACGGCCCAGAAGTTGCGTGCGTCAAGTTCTGCAAATTGGGCGTGGCCTTGGTCAGGCAATGTTTCTCAGTTCGGTTGAGAGCCGGATCGAAGTCCCGGCCATGCTTTCGAAAAGCGCCGCGCGCAGGGGCAGTCAAGACTGGCCGAAGGCCACCGCCGAAGGCGGCTTGGTCTTGACGGCTCCGAGCACGGCGCAAGGATTGGCGGGCCGCGAGTCTCATGCCGCTTGCCTCACCAGCTCTTTTTTGTGCTCGCGCAAATGATCCATGTTCAAATAGCGCATCGCTTCGAGCCAGTTCTCACGGGTCTCGACCGCGAGCGCACGCACCAGCCGCAAGCAACTCTCGGCATTGGGAAAAATCCGGACAACATGCGTTCGACGCTTGATCTCCTGGTTTAAACGCTCAAGCATGTTTGTCGATTTCATATGCTTGTGATGGGCCAGCGGCAGAAGGTAATAGGAAAGAGTCTCCTCGATGTTCTCTTCCACCCACGCACAGAGCTTTGGATACTTTGTCTGCCATTTGAAAAGCCACGCCGCGATGTCGCGCCGGACTTCGGCGATGTCGCGCCGGTCATAGAACCAGCGCAGCTCGCGAAGGCAATCGTCATCGACTTTGCGTGGCACATAGTCGAGGGCGTTCCGCAAAAAATGCACGTAACAGCGCTGCCAAACCGCCTCTGGCAGAACCTCGCGGATCGCCGCTTTTTAGTCCCGCGTGATCGTCCGAGACCACGAATTCAACCCCGAACAGCCCGCGCTGCCTCAGGCCAAGCAAAAAATCCCGCCAGCTCGACCGGCTCTCCCGATTGGCAAGTTCCACGGCCAGTCCTGAGCCCGTCGAAGGATGGCGTCGGCCCTCGCCATCGACCGCGACCGCGATCAGAACCGCGGGGCATCGCGATCACGCCCCCCTCGCGGACGCGTTCATACCGCGCGTCAAGGATCAGATAAGGATAGGCCTCGCCGAGCCGTCGCTCCGCAAAAGCCTTCAGAGAACAATCGAGCGTCTTGTTGATCGCGCTGATCGAACTCGCCGAAAAACCATGCCCGCGTAACGCCTCGGTCACCGCTTTCACTTTCCTCGGCGAGACCCCTTGGACATACATCTCCGCCAAGGTTCCCGCCAACGCCTTCTCCGAGCGCTGGTAGCGCTCGAACAACTCCGTCGAAAATCGCCCTACGTGATGTGGGCGCATTGCTTATTTCCCTTCGGGCGCAATGCGTCCAGAGAGTAACACTCCGCCCGCCCGGTCTTGTGGAACCCGAAGCTCGAAAGTCCCAACCCGGGTGATTAAGGAGCGCGAGCAATAACCGCTCCGATAGCCAACACGGCCCTCCGTCAGCTCTCCCTTCTCGGCCCCAAGCAGCTCGGCCATCTCCGCGTCCAGCGCCGCTTGAACCAGCGATTGAATCGAAGAGCGCAGAAAATCTTCGTCCTGCTCCAGAAGTCCTTTGAGGGCAATAACTTCTGTCTTACCCTGCTTGCCGGTCATGGTCTGCTCCCTCTCCTTAGGGTTGGTGACGTCAATCATCACCTGCATACCATGGCCACCCCATACTCAGAGGAATTTGCAGAACTTTCCACACACTACCAGCCCAGATGAGAAAAATCGTCGCGATGGGATAGAGCAAGGCAAGAAACAGGCAGCGGTCAAAAGTGGGTGCAGTGCACAGCGGCGCGGGTTTTTTCAATCCGAAGGTGCGCTGACCCTCAGCGCCCACATCGCCGAAAAAGCGCTCGACACCATCGAGGAAAGAGGTCAGCTATTTCGCATGGAGGCGCGCCGCGAGATTGTCCCCGGCGAGACTTTCCCGCAGAGCATTATAGGCCGTCCGTTCCGGGGTCGACTTTCCTCTTGCGCCCGCGCCGAGGATGCCGAGATAGGGCCGATACATTAGGGAGAAAACCAGGGCGCAAGTGCCGCCCAGGGTCGAGAAAAGCGCAATGAGCGCCGGCCCCGCTGTCGATCCAGCCGTCAGCCATGGTAGAGCCACACCCACCGCCACCGTCATCAAATGGACAACGGCCTTCACGACGTCACCGCTGGAAATCGCGCCCGCCATGGCAGCCCCTCGCGCCGCCGCCAGAATCCCAGGCTCGGCCCGGAACGGTCACGATCGCCTTCCTCGAACCGATCGCGCCAGGGCTCGACAGGCTCGGTTTCTTGCAGTTATTGGAAGCGCGGATCGAAGCTGCAACAGCGGAGCTGATCGCCGAGGCGCTCGCCGCCGACC
>JBQTKC010000037.1:0-21043 GCA_052386575.1 Beijerinckiaceae bacterium | reverse complement strand
ATCGCGACCACCTCGTCGATCCTCAAATCCATCCAGAGGCGCCCCAACCGGGTCAAGTCATACTTCCACGCAAAACACGTGCGCTACGCCGCGTGAAGTGTCACCTATAATGATAGGCTATTAGTAGCTCGCGCTTTGGCCAGCGCTTCTGGAAGAAGTGCTGACTAAGTACGACGATACCAAATCGGGAATCGGCTAGGCCGCGGTCGATTGCTTCGCGCAAGCTGTCGCCGATGTTCAACGCAAATTCATCGTACCAAACATCAAGGTGATGGGCGCGAAGCCCTTCTGCGAGCGGTCGGACGAAATCATCCTTGTCCTCGCTGGCGTGGCAGATGAAGACGTCGTGCAGCAATTGCTCCCCTAGAAACTAACAGTGATAGAGCCCATCACAAGCTCAAATTTTGCCAACGCGCAAGCTGAAGGTAGCGCGCCTCACTGCCATACCCAGAAATAAACGATCCAGCTCGCCGCGCCGGTTGAGACAGCAAGAGCGACACAGATCGTTGCCGCGAATTGACGCCGATAACTCGCGGCGGCAAGGCCCGCAATCTTCCAGGCGAACAATCGACCAGACCGGCGCGCCGCTTCACGTCGCATTTGGACCGCGTGAAATGGCGGCGACGCCGGTGCGCGCCACTTCGACGAGACCGATCGGCCGCATGAGTTCGATGAACTGGTCGATCTTGCCGACCGCGCCAGTGATCTCGAACACAAAGCTCTCCATCGCGGCGTCTATGACTCTCGCGCGAAAAGCCTCGGCGAGCCGCAAGGCCTCGTCGCGATCGGTGCCCTTGCCCACGACCTTGATCATCGCGAGTTCGCGCTCGACGGCATTGCCCCGCAAGGTCAGATCGGTGACCTTGTGGATCGGCACGAGCCGCTCCAATTGATGGCCGATTTGCTCGATTGCCTCCGGCGGCCCGGAAGTGACGATGGTGATGCGCGAAAGATGCTCGGCATGGGCGACCTCGGCAACCGTCAGGCTCTCGATGTTGTAGCCGCGTCCCGAAAAAAGCCCGACGACGCGGGCGAGAACGCCCGGCTCATTATCGACCAGGACCGAGAGCGTGTGGACCTCGATATTCGACTTGCCGAGGGCCGAGGAATAAGGCGAGAGGGGGGCCGCTGGAGCGTTCATGGTGTTACACCAGCATCTTGCCGGCGGCAGTAATCGCGGTTTCGATTGCCTCGTCGCCGCCGGGCAGAAGCATCTCGTTATGCGCCTTCCCCGATGGAATCATCGGCAGGCAATTTTCGGTCTTGTCGACGACGCAATCGAAGACGACGGTTTCCGGCGTTTCGATCATCCCCATGATGGCGTCATCGAGCAGCGCCGGGTCCGAGCAGCGGATGCCATGCGCGCCAAACGCCTCGGCGAGCTTGACGAAATCGGGCAGCGCGGCCGTGTAGCTATGGGAATAGCGGCCTTCATGCAGGAGTTCCTGCCATTGCCGCACCATCCCCATATATTCGTTGTTGAGGATGAAGATCTTGACCGGCAGGCGATATTGCGCGGCGGTCGAGAGCTCCTGCATGTTCATGAGGATCGAGGCCTCGCCCGCGATATCGACGACGAGGCTGCCGGGATGCGCCATCTGCGCGCCGATGGCCGCCGGAAGCCCGTAGCCCATGGTGCCGAGGCCCCCCGACGTCAACCAGCGGTTCGGGGCCTCGAAATGGTAGTGCTGCGCCGCCCACATCTGGTGCTGGCCGACCTCGGTGGTGATGTAGGTATCGCGCGCTTTCGTCAGTTCGTAAAGGCGCTGGACCGCATATTGCGGCTTGATCACGTCCTTCGAGTTCTTGAAGGCGAGCGACTTGCGCGCCCGCCATTCGTCGATTTGCGCCCACCATTTGACGAGAGCCGCGGCATTGGCGGAATGGCCGGGCCACGCCTCGATCAATTGGCGCAGCACATGGGTGCAATCGCCGACAATTCCGAGATCTACTTTCACGTTCTTGTTGATCGAGGACGGATCGATGTCGATGTGGATCTTTTTCGAGCCCGGCGAGAAAGCGTCGAGCCGGCCGGTGATGCGATCGTCGAAGCGGGCGCCGATCGCGATCATCAGATCGCAATCGTGCATCGCGTTATTGGCTTCATAAGTGCCGTGCATGCCGAGCATGCCGAGCCAGTTCTTTCCCGACGCCGGATAGGCGCCAAGCCCCATCAAGGTCGAGGTGAGCGGAAAGCCGGTGATTGACACGAGTTCGCGCAGCAGGCGCGAGGCTGCCGGGCCCGAGTTGATGACTCCGCCGCCGGTATAAAAGACCGGGCGTCTGGCCGCCGCCATCAGCACGACAGCCCGCGCCACAAGGTCAGGATCGCCATCGAGCCGCGGCCGGTAGGTTTTGTGCTCGATGTTGCGCGGGCCAATGTAGGCGCCGGCCGCGAATTGCACGTCCTTCGGGATGTCGATAACGACCGGTCCGGGACGCCCGTTCTGGGCGACGTAAAAAGCCTCGTGCAGCACGCGCGGCAAATCCTCGATCTGGCGGACGAGATAATTATGCTTGGTGCAATGCCTCGTGATGCCGACCGTGTCGCATTCCTGGAAGGCGTCCGAGCCGATGAGATGGGTCGGCACTTGGCCGGTGATGCAAATGAGCGGGGTCGAATCCATCAACGCATCGGTCAAGCCGGTAACCGCATTGGTGGCGCCGGGACCGGAGGTCACCAAAAGCACGCCGGCCTTGCCGCTCGACCGGGCAAAGCCCTCGGCGGCATGCGCCGCTCCCTGCTCGTGGCGCACCAGCACATGCTTGATGAAATCTTGTTGAAACAGGGCGTCGTAGATCGGCAGGACCGCGCCGCCGGGATAGCCGAAAATGGTTTCGACACCCTGATCCCGCAACGCCCGGACGACCATTTCCGCTCCGGTCATCAAATTCGTCATATCTTTCTCCAAGGGGCGCATTTCGCTAAGTTTGCTTGCGCGTTCTTGAATTTGGGCAATAAAAAAGGCCCATTAGGGCCCCGGATATGCGCCAGTCGAGGGAGAGCGGAGCCTACCTCCGTCCCGCCACCGGCGCGCGCGCTACGATAACAATGATTTTCACGGGACGAACCCCTGCCTCCGGCGATCCTTTCTTCCATAGCCGATGCGCGCCGGAGGGTCAATACGGTTTGTTTAGGGGCAGGGCGAGGCACTCGCGTTCGCCAAGATGCAGGCGAGCGCCAGAAGTCGGTGGGCGCGGCGCGGCGGCCGGCCGGCAATACAAGGGACGCCGAGGCACACTCGCCCGGCGCACCAAGCGCCGGCACGAGTTTCAAGTTTCGCTTGGACCCAACGCTCGTAAACCGCAATTGCGCGCGGGGACCCGCGAAAACATTCCGTTGAAAAAGTATCGCATTTCCTCCGCCGTAGTTTCGCCCGCTTGTGCTGTGATTTACCGGTTCCAATTTGCTATAATTTTGTGCCTCGCAACGGTCAGGATTCGGTCTGAGTCCATAAATTGGAACCAACAGCAATTCTTGAGCTTCGCTAGTCCCGCGGGGCAAAATTGTTGTGGGGACCCGCGCATCGGCGGGCGGCCAGATGTGAGATTTGGCGCAACAGCTTATTTGAGTTTTGGATGATCCCGGGCCTGGCTTGCCCGGTTCCTCCCAACTTAGGCCATCGGTCGACAAACATGAAGCGCAGTGTCGTTTTCGTTGCCGTACTGATCTTACTTGCAACTCTCGGCTGCGGCCTTAGCTATTTCCACTTCGTTGTCAAGCCTGGGATGATCCGGCGCTTCATGGAGCAGGCGCCTCCTCCCGCCACGGTCGCGGTCGCCGTGGCAAAAGTCGAAACCTGGGTGCCGCGCCTGCCGGCGATAGGGACTTTTAGGGCGGTGCAAGAAATCGACATCGCGCCGCAAATTGGCGGGGCGGTCGTATCGGTCCGGGTCGAGTCGGGAGAGGATGTTGAAAAGGGCGCCCCTCTTTTTGAGATCGACAATTCGGTGGAGCAGGCCGATCTCAAGAATAATCTCGCGGTCCTCAAGAACGCCGAACTTGCGCTCGAACGCCAGCGCCAGCTGATTCAGCGCGGCAACACGGCCAAGGCAAATTTCGATTCCGCCGAGGCTGCGCGCGATTCCGCAGCCGCCGCCGCCGAACGAGTTCGCGCGATCATCGCCCAGAAAATTCTCGTCGCGCCGTTCGCCGGGCGGGTCGGCATTCGCAAATTGGATCTCGGTCAATATGTGTCGCCGGGAACGAGCCTTATTACATTGCAGCAACTTGATCCGATTTACGTCGATTTCCCTATTCCCGAAAAATCGCTTGACGTCCTAAAGCCGGGGCAAGCCATCGAAGTCGAGGTCGATGCTTATCCCGGACAGATTTTCCGTGGCGTGATCAAGACCATCGATGCGCGCGTCAGTCGGGACAGCCGCAATGTTTGGGTGCGGGGCCAGCTTGACAACAAGAAAAGGCAACTCTGGTCCGGTATGTTCGCCAATGTGAACGTCATCGCGGGCGCGCCCCAAAAGCTCGTGACGCTGCCCCGGACCGCGGTCGCTTACTCGCTCTATGGCGACAGCGTTTTCGTGGTAAAACCTGCCACGCCGGATACAGGCGGGGCAGAGGCGGCGCCGGCCGGCGAAGGTGCGGTTCTGACCGTCGAACGCCGGGTGGTGCGCCCAGGCGACGCGCGGGACAACCGGGTCGCCATCGTCGAAGGTGTCGAACCGGGCGAATCCATCGTGAGCGAAGGTCAGCTCAAATTGCAGTCCGGTGCGCTTGTGCGCATCGACCCCGCCGCGCGCCTCGAACCGCCCGCGGTGCGGCCGAAGGAATAAGGGATGTCGTTTACCGATATATTTATCCGGCGTCCGGTATTGGCCAGCGTGGTCAGCCTTTTGATTCTGCTCGCCGGGATTCAATCCGGGTTAAAACTGCGGGTCCGCCAATTTCCGGAACTCTCGTCGGCCACGATCACCATCACGACGGCCTATCCAGGCGCCAACGCCGATCTGATCAAAGGCTTCATCACGACGCCCCTCATGCAGGCGGTGGCGAGTGCCGAAGGCATTGACACGCTGGTTTCGAATTCGCAGCAGAATACCTCGACGATTACCCTCAACCTTCTCCTCAACGCCAATGCGGACCGTGCGGTCGCCGACATCCTGGCGAAAGTAAATCAGGTCAAATATCTCTTGCCGCGCGAGGCTTTCGATCCCATCGTCGTCAAGCAGACCGGCGATTCGACCGCCGTCCTTTATATGTCTTTCAATTCGAGGGTTCTCGCTCCCTCGCAAATCACGGACTACCTGAACCGCGTGGTTCAGCCAAGGCTGCAGACGATCAACGGGGTCGCCAACGCCCAGATTCTCGGCGGCCAAACCTTTGCGATGCGGGTGTGGCTCAATCCGAACCGGATGGCCGCGCGCGGGGTGACGCCCTCCGAAGTCTCGGCCGCCTTGGCCGCCAATAATTTCACGACCGCGGCGGGCGAGATCAAGGGCGATTTCATCCAAACCCGCATCAATGCCGAGACCTCGCTCAATTCGGCGAAGGCCTTTGGCCAACTGGTCGTCGCGGCGCGCGGCGACGCGCTGACAAGGCTCGGCGACATAGCCGATATCGAGCTTGGCCCAGAGTCGGTCGATTCGTCCTCCGCGTTCGATGGTCTCAAGGCCGTCTTCATCGGCATTTACGCGACCCCGACGGCGAACCCCCTCGATGTGATCGACGATGTCCGCAAGGCTTTTCCGGAACTGCAATCGCAACTTCCCGCCGGGCTCAACGCCTCCATCGCCTATGACGCGACGAAATTCATCCGGGCCTCGATCCGGGAAGTCGAAAAGACGCTTGTTGCGGCGGCGCTCATCGTCATCGCGGTGATTTTCCTTTTCCTCGGCAATCTGCGCTCGACGATTATCCCGATCGTGACAATTCCGCTTTCTCTCGTCGGCGTGATGACAATACTTTTCGCGCTCGGCTATTCGCTAAACCTCTTGACCTTGCTAGCACTTGTGCTGGCGATCGGTCTCGTCGTGGACGATGCGATCGTCGTCGTGGAAAATATCTACCGCCACATGGAAGAGGGGATGCCCGCGCGCGACGCGGCCCTGCAAGGCGCGCACGAGATCGCCGCGCCGGTGATTGCAATGACGATCACGCTTGCCGCGGTCTATGCGCCAATCGGCTTTGTCGCGGGCTTGACCGGCTCGCTGTTTCGCGAATTCGCATTCACCCTTGCGGGTTCGGTCGTCGTCTCCGGCATCATAGCGCTCACCTTGTCGCCGATGATGTGCTCGCGCTTGCTGAAACCTCCCCGGCTCGAAGCGCGCGGGTTTACCGCCTTCCTTGACCGGGTATTTGAGGGTCTGCGGCAGCGCTATCAGCGGCGGCTTCACAAAACTCTCGATTTTCGCGCTCTGACCGTCCTGATCCTCATCGGCGTCCTGGTGCTCACCGGCGTGATGTTTGCTTCTACTCCAAGGGAACTGGCGCCCGAGGAAGATCAGGGCGTCGTTTTCACTCTTATGAAGACACCCCAATACGCCAACCTCGACTATATGGAAAAGGCGACCGCGCAGGTCGAAGCGGCGGCCGCCGATATCCCTGAAAGAGAGCATGTTTTCATCATCAACGGATCGCCCAGCGTGCACGAGGGTTTTGGCGGCCTTCTGTTGAAGCCTTGGGGCGAGCGCAAACGCAATCAGAAAGAAATCATGGCGGCTCTACAGACGAAGCTCGCCAATGTCACCGGAGCCGAAATCCTGGCGTTCGGTCCCCCGCCGCTGCCTGGCTCGACGGAGGGGCCTCCCGTGCAGTTCGTGATCACGACCATCGGCGATTACCGTCAGCTTGAGAACGTCATGGCCGGGATCGAGACAGCAGCGCGCGACAGCGGGTTGTTTCTTTTCGCCAACAGCGATCTCAAATTCGATATGCCGCAAATCGACTTCAAGATCGACGCGGACAAGGCGAACCGACTCGGCATCAGCATGCAAAATATCGGCTCCTCGCTCGCCACATTGCTCGGCGGCAAATATGTCAACCGATTCGGCCTGCATGGACGCAGCTACCAAGTCATTCCGCAGGCGCCGAGGGATTTCAGGCTCACGCCGGACTGGCTGACCCGTTATCAGCTGCGCACCAGTTCCGGGGCCATGGTTTCGCTCGCGACGGTGGCTAGCCTTTCGACGAGCGTGCAGCCGAATGGATTGCCGACGTTCCAGCAATTGAACTCGGCGACGTTGCAGGGTGTGCCGTTCCCTGGCCATACGCTTGGCGAGGCCATCGGCTTTCTGCAACACAAGGCAAAAGAGCTTTTGCCGGAGGGTTACAGCGTCGATTACCAGGGAGAGAGCCGGCAATTCGTTCAGGAAAGCAATACGCTCATCGTTACGTTCATCTTCGCGCTGATCGTGATTTTCCTTGTGCTCGCGGCGCAATTCGAGAGTTTTCGCGATCCTTTCATTATTCTCATCGCCCTGCCGACATCGATGTTCGGCGCGCTGCTGCCTTTGAACATCCTAGGAGTAGCTGGCTTGGCGAGTATGAATATTTATTCGCAGATCGGCCTCGTCACGCTGATCGGCCTCATTTCCAAGCACGGTATCCTGATGGTGGAATTCGCCAACAGGCTGCAAGTGCAGGAGGGGTTTGGCAGCTTTGAGGCGATCGAACATGCCGCCTCCGTGCGGTTGCGCCCGATCCTGATGACCACGGCGGCCATGGTGGCCGGAATGATTCCCCTGATTGTCGCCGACGGTGCCGGCGCGAATAGCCGCCTGGCGATCGGAATCGTCATCGCGGCGGGAATGAGCATCGGCACGGTTTTCACGCTGTTCGTGACGCCAGCGATCTACACGCTGATTGCGCGGGATCATGGCGGGAAGCGCGGCCGAGAGGATTTCGGTCTAAATGAGGATGACAAACCGGCGCGCCGCGCGGCCGAGTGAGGCTTTGAAGCGGCGCCCTTTGGTGCATGCGACGAATTTGCTGCCGTGCTAGGCCGGGAAATTCACAAACGCGGGGAGACTGGACATGGCTGAAATTTTCAGCGGCCGCTATACGGCGCGCACGGACAAGCCTCTGGTGATATTTCTTATAGGCATCCGGCTGAACAAGCTGTGGGCGGTGCATAAATGGCTTCCCGTCTTCATCGCCATGCCGCGAATGCTCGCCGAGCTTGACCGCAAGCCAGAGGCGGGTTTGCTCTCGCACCGGACGTATCATTCCGGGCGGATCTTCTTGGTGCAGCAATATTGGGACTCGTTCGGCAAGCTCGTGGCCTATGCACATGATCCTTCGGCCAAACATTTTCCGGCCTGGGCGGCGTTCAACCGCGCCGTCGGCAAGGACGGCACGGTCGGCATTTGGCATGAGACTTATCTCGTCGAGCCGGGCAAATATGAAACCATCTATGCCAATATGCCGCTGTTTGGCCTTGCCGGCGCAACAAGCCATGTCCGCGCGGAAGGCGGGTTTTCCGCCGCGCGAGACCGCATGGGCGGGGGATGAATTTCTGCTACCGCAAGGTCTTGGGAACCTTCCCGGGCAGCTGAGCCATTCGCTCGACGATGAGCTTTGAGGGGGCAAAATGAACATAAAGGCAGACGTGAAGCAGGTCCAGCTGTCGCACCATATCCTTCCCAGCGCGTCGACGATGCTCGGCGTATGTCTCACCGGAATTGGTCTTGTCAAAGTCGCCGAGGTTCACCTCGGTCCAAGCCATGTCGACGAATATCTTGCTTTGAACAGTATATGTTTTTTGATAAGTTGCATGTGCTCATATTCGTCCATCAGGCGTAACAGCCACGGGACAATTACCCGAAACAAATTGGAGCAAATAGCCGATGTTTTTTTTATCATTGGGTTAGTGGTCATGACGGTTGTTTCAGTTACGTTCGCTTATGAGTTTGTCCAATAAATTCCTTCGCAGGATACGATCATCATGAATATTTCATTTATACTGCAGCAATCTGGATGCTCAGCCCCCGGCACTAGGGAGAGCGCGCTTGCAAGCAGCTTGCTCTCGCCATATTAACGCTGCCACGGCACGTCTTTCATGCGAAATGCCCTTCCTGCCCCGCCTTACGTTAATGAGAAGCAAATGACCGATTTTTTCCGCGAAGTCGACGAAGACGTCCGCCGCGACCGCCTCGTCGGCCTGTGGACCAAATACCGGTTTTTTCTGATTGCCTTGGCTATTCTCGTGGTGGCCGGGACGGGGGGCTTGCGCCTCTACGGCCATTACCGCGACGAGGCGGCACAGGCGGCCAGCGCGAAGTACGAAGCCGCCGCGCAATTGTCGCGCGACGGCAAGTCCGCTGAGGCCGCGGCCGCATATGACGCCTTGAGCAAAACCGCGCCAAAGGGTTATGCGATTCTGGCCCGTCTGCGCGCGGCGGATGAGCGCGCGGCCGGCGATCCGCGGGCGGCGATCGAGGCCTATGAGGCGTTGGCGGCGGATTCCGGCATCTATCCGGCCTTTAGGGATTTCGCCAAGGTCCGCGCGGCCATGCTGCGTGTCGACAGCGACGATCCGCAGGACTTCGAACGAAGATTCGCGCCGCTCGCCTCGGACTCTTTTCCCTATCATCATCAGATCCGCGAGCTGCTTGGCCTTGCCGCGTTGAAGCGGAAAGCCTTTGACGCTGCCGGGAGCTGGTTCGATGGGATCGTCTCCGACCCGCGAGCCCCATCAGGAGCCCATATGCGCGCCCAGGCTCTTCTCGGTCTGGTTCAATCGTCGGCGGTATTGCCGGCCAAACCGAAAACTGCCGGCCCGCCGCCCGGAAACCTGCCGGCCAAGTAACACTCCAAAACAATGTTCACCGTCGCGATCATCGGCCGGCCGAACGTTGGCAAATCAACGCTGTTCAACCGGCTCGCCGGGAAAAAACGCGCGCTTGTGAGCGAGCGCCCAGGGGTGACCCGCGACCGGCGCGAGGGCGAGGCGAGACTTGGCGATCTCGATTTTAAGATTATCGACACCGCCGGGCTGGAGGAGGGCGACAGCGCCTCCTTGCCGGGCCGGATGCGCGCGCAGACCGGAGCGGCGCTCGGCCTCGCCGATGCGATATTCTTCGTATTCGACTCGCGTGTAGGTTTGACGCCGGCCGATCGCTTCTTCGCCAATCTCGTTCGCCGCGCGAATAAGCCGCTCATCCTTGTCGCCAACAAGGCCGAGGGGCGCGCCGGCGCTTTGGGCGCGCTCGAAGGCTTCGATTTGGGACTCGGCGAGCCGGTGCCGCTTTCGGCCGAACACGGGGACGGATTAGCCGAGCTCTATGCCGCCTTGCGCGAGGCGCTTCCCGGCGCAACCGCCCTGCCCGATGAACGGCAAGAATATGCCACGCGGGCGCCGCCGGGGGAGGTTTTAGGCGGTTCCGGCCTTGATCTCACGAAGCCGCTGCGGATCGCGATCATCGGCCGGCCCAATGCCGGCAAGTCGACGCTCCTTAACCGGATTCTTGGCCAGGACCGGCTGCTGACGGGGCCCGAACCAGGCCTCACCCGCGATACGATCGGCGTTTCTTTCGAGTGGCGAAACCGTCCGGTCAAAATGTTCGACACGGCCGGCTTGCGCAAGCGCGCAAGCGTCGCCGAGGATTTGGAAAAGCTTGCCGGGGCCGATGCCGTGCGCGCGGCGAAATTCGCCGAGGTCGTGGTGTTGCTCCTCGACGCGGCGGTCCCTTTCGAGAAGCAGGATCTCTCTCTCGCCGCTCTTGCCGAACGCGAGGGCAGGGCGCTCGTCATCGGCCTCAATAAATGGGATCTCATCGAGGCCAAGGGCGCCACGCTTGCAAAATTGCGGGGGGAGGCGGCGAGGCTTTTGCCGCAGGTGAAGGACGCGCCGGTCATGCCGGTTTCCGGCGCGACCGGGGAAGGCGTCGAGAGACTGATGGAGGCGATTTTGCATGTCCATCAGATCTGGAACAAACGGATTTCGACGGCGCGGCTCAATCGCTGGCTTGCGGCCATCCTCGAACACACCCCGCCGGCCGCGGTCGCGGGAAGACGCATCAAAATCCGCTACATGACGCAACTTCGCGCGCGGCCGCCTTATTTCATCCTCTTCGGCAATCAGCTCGACGCTCTGCCCGCGAGCTACGAACGCTTTCTCGCCAATGGCCTGCGTGAAGCCTTCGATCTGCCGGGTGTCCCCATCCGGATCTCGAAGAGGACCAGCGACAATCCCTACGCCGGGAAGAGATCGCGGCAGAGATGAGGTGGAGGCCGGGCGGTTTCTCCCGCCGCGGCCAACGCCTATCGCCTCGCACCCGTTTGCAGGCCGTGTTTCATGGCTCTCTGGCCAATTCACCGGCCAACCCTCGTTGTTGCATGCCGTGGAACGAGCCACCCAAAAAGGACATAGCATCTCAAGGAGGCCTCACGACAGGAGAACGCGACGAGAAAGAAGGACGTGACTTCTGTCGGGCTACGCCCGCCCTACGTCACGCCCAGCGCGTAAAACCCCGCAATAACCTACCCGTCAAAATAGCAGGTAGAGCAAGACGATGAGGAGAATCGGCACTCCCATTAGCCATAAGATTATTCCAGCCATTTGTCAGCTCCTTACGAACATGGTTGTTGCGCGGTCACGATGCCCGCCGCCCCAGCAGGCCGCAAGCCAAGCGGCAATGCCGCCCAGCAGCATGACGAGCGCAGTCAAGAAGCCGGCCCAGGCAGCTTCATCGCGGCCAATATTGACTTCGGCGGCCACGGCTGAATTCCGCAGCCGCGCCAGCCGCCAAAGCGATCAGCACTGTGCCGGCCACGACGCCGATTGCCCAAACGACGAGGCCGTTGCCGCCGTCACGAAACCAACGCTCGCTCCGCCAGGCATCGCCGGCGATTGGACGCATGCGGCCGGCCAAATAGCCGCCCAATGCAAACGACCAGATGTATGTGAAGGCGAACCAGGCGGCAGCTATCCAACTGATCCTCTCGAGTTCAGCGGCTCGCGGCGGCCACGGCGAAGCCACGGAAAGCCCGACCGCGCTACCAAAGGTTACCAGCACAAGCGAGACGGCCGAGGCGACCAGCGCTCCCGAAATAACCGCTGGCCACTCGATGTACGACCACTTCACAGCGCTAGCGTAAGCGAGAGACCCCCCGGCTATGCCGGGGTGGCAGTAGAAGTTTGACGAATCCGGCAGTCCGCCAACGGATTTCCAACGTGAGCAGGCACGCCACGAAAGGAACTCCGCCGATGGACGAGTACGAAAGTTTAAATCACACGACCTGGGACTGCAAATACCACGTTGTGTTTATTCCGAAGTGTCGACGCAAGAGGCTATATCTGGAATTGCGCCGGCATCTGGGTGAGGTGTTTCGCAGGCTTGCGCTTCAGAAAGAGGCGCGGATCGAGGAAGGGCATTTGATGCCTGATCATGTGCATATGCTGCTTTCGATTCCGCCAAAATATGCAGTGTCACAGGTTGTTGGGTTCATCAAGGGCAAGAGTGCCATTCACCTGGCCAGGGTTTATGGAGAGCGCAAGCGCAACTTCGCGGGACAGCATTTTGGCTATACCCTGCTCATGCCAGAATCCGAAAATCCTTCGGATCGATGACGCCGAAATTGTCGGTGACCGAATCACAGATTTCCGGCCAGTTTTTGGGGACTTTTTCGCGTAGGAACTTCAACGCCGCCTCGGCGAACTCTCGATAGGTGGCATAGCATTTGTTGTGCGTCAGATGCTTGTGCATGACGCCCCACAGTCGCTCAATGGGATTCAAATGCGGGCAGTAGGCTGGGACGAAATGCAGCTTGATGCGCCTTCCTGGCTGCGCCAGCCACGCCTGCACGAGGACGGCGAGGTGATAGCGCGCATTATCCAGAAACACATGGATCATCGCTAGCAGCGGATACATCGCTTCGATCGCTTGCAAAAGCCGTATCGTCGAAGCCGCGTCGACGGTTTCAACGCGATCATCGCGGTATTGCCGGTCGCAAGATCGATCGCGCCATGAATGTTGAGGCGTTGACGCCCGCTAGTTTGCTCGATCGCCAGCGTTTCCTCGGCCGGGGCCCAGCACCCGACAGGCCGCGCCGCGTGCGTTGGATGCACGGCGTCCGCGAACAGCACGGCCTCGTCCGGACCCAGCGAATTCAACAGCTTCCGATAAGCCTCGATAAACGCCCTTTGCTTCTCGGCGTCGAGTTTGCGGCCGATCGCCTCCGGCTTGCGATATTCGAGACGGAGCCGATGCAGCAAGGCGACCAGGCCGGCGCGGCTTTCGTAGACGACGCCGAACGCCTGCTCGATATAGGCGCCGGCCTGACGCGTCGAGCGCGGCAAAGTCGCCGCGATCCAGGCTTTCAGCGCCTCTTCCTGCGCCTTGGAAAGATGACTCGAACTGCCGCCCGCCTCGAAGCTCTGGAGGCCCGCGAGCCCGCTCTCGCCGTAGGTCTTGCGCCAGCCTCTAACCGTGTCGTCATCAAGATAAAGAGCCTTGGCCACCGCCTCGCAGCTCTAGCCGTCGTCCAGAAGCAGCATGGCGTTGGCCCGTCGCGCCACGCGCTGCTCGGTGCGTCCGCTCCGCAGCAAGGGGAGCAATTCGGGGCGTTGCGATGCGGAAAGGAAACCGTCACGAATCATGCTCCCAGACGAATCCAAAAAACCTCAATGCGCAACAGGTTTTTTCGTCGCCTGAAAGAGTCGGGGTATAGCAGATTCGCCCGAGGGAATGGCCAAGGTTCTCGAAGGGATCATCACCGGGATGGGATTCATCGGGGGCGGAGCAATTCTTAAGCAAGGCGGCATCGTTCAGGGGACCGCGACGGCAGCGAGCCTATGGGCAACCGGGGCGATTGGAACCGCCGTTGGGCTCGGGGCCTATGATGTCGCCGTTACCGTCGCCTCGATCACTTTCCTGACACTCAAAGTCCTCCCGATATTCAAGAAAAATCCTGACGAAGATCAGGCGAAAGAGCGTGACCCGCCGCAGGCTCGCCGCGCGGTTCGCCAGCGGCGGAATGGCTGACGTCTGCTCCACTGTGGGCTGACCAACTCATCGAGCCGATATTTGAAGCCTGGACGGGCGCTTTGTCCGTGGTCCAGCGAAGCCTCATGCACGTGGAGGTCAGACCTTAATGGCGCCGTCTCTTTGGGACACGATGCCGGACGCCGGACGGCGCGGCGTAGGGAAACGGGAGCACCTCGGCTCAATCAAATTGGCGGGTAGTTAGCTGGCAGTGTCAACATCAAGGCGTCTCAATCGCGATGGCGGTGGCCTCGCCGCCGCCAATGCAAAGCGCGGCCACGCCGCGTTTCAAGCCGTATTTTTGCAAAGCCGCAAGCAAGGTCACGACGATTCTAGCGCCCGACGCGCCGATCGGGTGGCCAAGCGCGCAGGCGCCGCCATGCACATTGACTTTTTCGTGCGGCAGGGGAAGCTCTTGCATCGCCGCCATGGCGACCACCGCGAAGGCCTCGTTGATCTCGAAAAGATCGACATCCGCGAGCGGCCAGCCGGTCCTGTCCATCAGTCTTCGCAACGCGCCGATGGGGGCGGTGGCGAATTGGCTCGGCGCCTGCGCGTGCGTGGCATGGGCTACAATCGTCGCCAAAGGCGAGATGCCCCGCTTTGCAGCCTCCGAGCGGCGCATGAGAACGAGTGCCGCGGCGCCATCCGAAATCGAGCTCGAATTCGCCGCCGTCACGCTGCCCCCTTCCCTAAACGCCGGTTTGAGATGAGGAATTCTGTCGAGCTTCGCCTTGAGCGGCTGCTCGTCGTGCAAAACGTTCCTGAGGTCAGCCTTGCCGGACTTGACCGCAACTGGCGCGATCTCCTTTGCAAAACTGCCGTTTTCAATCGCCCTTTGCGCCCGCTCCAGGGAGCCGACAGCGAAGGCGTCCTGGGCGGCCCGAGTGAACTGAAAGCTTTCGGCGCAATCCTCCGCGAAGGCGCCCATCGGCAAATGCGCGCCATAGGCATCCTCGAGCCCGTCGAGGAACATATGATCGACAAGCCTGCCATGCCCCATGCGGTAGCCGGACCGCGCGCGATCGAGGAGGTACGGGGCGTTGCTCATGCTTTCCATGCCGCCCGCAAGCGCGATCCGCGCGCTTCCCGCGCACAAACCGTCATGCGCCAGCATGATCGCCTTCATGCCGGACCCGCACATCTTGTTGACGGTTGTGCAGGGCGTAGCCTCTGGCAGTCCCGCGGCAAGTGCGGCCTGACGGGCGGGAGCCTGACCCTGACCCGCCGGCAAGACGCAGCCAAGAATCACTTCTTCGATGTCCTCGGCCGCGACCCCAGACCGTTCGAGCGCCGCCTTCGCCGCGGCGGCGCCAAGAATCGGGGCAGCAAGGTCTTTGAACACGCCTTGAAAGCCGCCAATTGGCGTGCGCGCGGCGGCGGCGATGACAATCGGATCGGCGTTCGCCATGGTCGCTCTTTCCTTCCTAAATAATAGATTGTGATCACCGGCCGCCGGCGAAAGAGGCTGCCCGCGCGCCGGCGCACCAAACCACCGTGGCGGCCAGGATTTGCTCGCTTGTCGCAAGGGTCGCGCCTTGCACGCCGATGGAGGCCACGGAAATGCCGGGACTTGTTTCCACCGCAAGGCTTTCGAGTGCCTCGGTGATCACTGGCCGCGCGTCCCCATTTCGGATCCGATCCATGCTTGATGGCCAGTGAGTATAACGCGTGGGTTGCTCGCAAGCCGGAAGGTGTCGCCTTTGCGATGGCGAAACAATTTGCCAAGCATATCTGTTGCGACTTCGATGCCGGTGAGATGGTGCCGGTGATTTGGAAGCGGGCAACTCCAACATCAAGGCGCGAACCGGCCTGCGCGACCGCTTGCGCAAGGCGTTTCGTTTCGACCCCCCACCGGCGTTCACTGCGTGCCTACACTGGTGCCTCAATCGCACAGCTTTCCCAACAGTATCGTTGGCCGAAACCCACGCTGAGACAAGCGTCGTAACAAGCTGGGTTTATTATCCTTGCTTGCGGCAAGACCTGTTGTTGACTTTTCCATCAGGCACTCGACGCTTTCACGCGACCATAATTTCGATTGGTTTTGTAAGGCGAAGCATCCGCGGAAAATCCAGGCATGCGCATTTTGACCTCCTATCGTCTTTTTCATACGGCGACAATTTTGCCACCAGGAACGGAAAATCCTCGGTCACGTCGACGGGCACAAAGTACTTCTCCGTGTTCGCTGTTGCGATAAGCTCGATCCAGATATTGCAATGCCTCAATACTTGGTTGGCGGAACAGGGATCTTTTCGGTGCGGGTTGCCCCGATGACTTCAATACCTTTGGTGCCAAGAATGCCGTTGAGAGGAAGGCTAGCAATGTATGGAGCCGTTGCCGGGAGTCCGAGACCTCCCGGCAGACATCCAGTCACCTCGATCCCCCAAAATTCTGGCTGCTTGATATAGACCAAAGGGGTAAGAGTGACTTCCATGTTCAAATACGGCTTAGTGCCTCGCACGATCAATATATAGGTTCCGGGAACGAAGCCAGGGCGAACCTCTGCTTGTTCAAAGTCGATCAATCGACACGAAGAAGCATGTGGCAGGGCTTCGAATTCACGTAATTTCAGCTCTGGTTCGGTCATTTTATGTCTCCTTGATTGTGGGTTGTCATAAGGGCGGTTCCCTTCGTCCACCGCATTCTACGCGGGCTACGCTGGCCATGTTATTCCCGCGGGGCGTTCACTGGTGGGCAGCACAGGATGACCGGGAACCCGGAGAAATCCTGGGTCCAGCGGCGTTGCTCTAGTAGACTCGCGCGCCGCGTGACGCATACGCCAGGCAAGAATAGCATCCCAGTGCTCATCCGCACCCCCTGATCGGGGGGTGCGCAATGATCCGCGACCCCGATTAGGCAGCACGTCTTGCATCTGATCTTTGCGTTTGAACGGCGCGGCCTTCGCGTGTTTCGTCCAATCGGGTTTGAAGGCGATTTGCAGCGCCTTGCGATGGCTGGCCCAGCGGGCGGCGATACATTCGGCGCCTTTCGGCGAACCGCTGTGCAGCAGCACCATTTTGGGATGCTTAGCGCGGACCTTGTCGAGCCGACCCCAGATCAGATGGTGGTCGTTGAAATCGGGCGGGAGCTATTCTGGTCGTTTGCCGTTTGCTGCACATCTCGCTGAGGAGTCCATCATGCAATCAATGGAAGAACTGTTTCACGTCCTCCTTCAGGACGTTTTTTTTGCCGAGAAGCAGCTGCTCAAAGCGCTGCCAAAGCTTGCCAGAAAAAGCACCAACGAGAAATTGCGGGAGGCGTTCACTGTCCACCGCGATGAAACCGAGGCGCATATCTCGCGTCTTGAGGCAGTATTCGAGGCAATCGGCAAGAGGCCCCGAGGCAAGACCTGCGACGCAATCATTGGCATCATCGCGCAAGGCCAGGAGGTCATCGAAGAGGTCGACGACGAGGCACTGCGAGACGCTTTCATGATTTCTGCCGCGCAGGCTGCCGAGCACTATGAAATTGGGCGGTACGGGACGCTTTGTGCCTGGGCGGTACTTCTGGGCCAAAACGAAGCAGTTGAGCTTTTGAGCGAAACCCTCGCCGAGGAAAAACACGCCGACGAACTTCTGACGTCCATTGCGGAAGGCGGGGTCGACGAAAGCGCGGCCGAGCGGCCCCGGGCCGCGCAGTAACAACGTGTATTAACGGCGTCCGAAACGCTCAGTGAAAACGTCTGGCTGGCGTGGGTTCAAGAGCCAGGAGACAATTCAGGCATCAGCGGCCATGTTTGATGACGCTGACACGTCCGTCGCCTTCGAGTATGGCAAGTTTGACCTGCGAAAAACTCTCCACCTCCTTGTGGCGCAGCTGCGATTCTAGCTCATCCTCAGTCAACATCTCACGGCGCAGGCTTTCCGGGATGACTCTGCCGTCGCGGATCAGCGTCAGGGAGGGCGCATTTAGCACCGGCCGCACGGACGGGAACCGCCAGCTGATCCAGTCGATCAGATATTCCCAGCCGACAATCGTCATGACGAGCGTCAGGCCTTCGGTCACGGAGCCGTACTCTTTGCCAAGGCCATTTTGCGCAGCGTCGGCGATAAGCACGATGACCAGAAGATCGGCGGGCCCGAATTGACCCGCCTGCCGCCGGGCCATGAAACGCAAAATGGCAAACAGCCCGAGGTACATGATGCTTCCGCGCAAGATGACTTCGGCGATGCCGATCGCCGGGAGAAACACAGAAGTCCAGTCAATGCTCATCGCCGAGTCTCCCCAAGAACGCGTAACGCCTCAGCGTCAACTGCCGGATCCGCAGCCCGTTCCCGGATGCTGCCGGTGTTGCGGAAGGGATTGGTTGCGACTAGGGGCGTTTAACCGTTGAGGTTAACCGATTGGTTCCTCCGAGCCGTCTGCTACATGCTCGCGTCAAGGAACCATTTAAAATCCTCGGCGTTGGTTCGAAATAAATTAGCGAGATGTGCCATGCCGAAACCCTCTCCTAGGCAGCGAAAGATCACAGGCCGGGTCATGCATGAGTTCAAGCATGGCGAACTCAGGAGCGGACCTGGCGGAAAGGCCGGCAATGTGAAAAACCGCCGCCAGGCAATTGCGATCGCCCTTAAAGAAGCCGGCGCCTCAAGGTACGAAAGCGAATCCGAAAATAAGAGGAATCTCGCCAAGACCAAACGCAAGGAAGCCCGCGGCGAAACCTACCAGCAAGTGATGGAAGGCAAAGCGCATGTGGGCGCGCGGGGGCGGCGGGAAAGCAGCCCGGCGATGGGCGGACGGAGCGCCATTATGACGACCGCGCGAGGGCGCAAGGCCGCTCGTAGCCGGGCGCGGGGCGCCGGGGACGCTACCAAGGAGGAACTCTACAAAGTTGCCAAGGCGCGAGGAATTGCGGGCCGTTCAAGGATGACAAAGCGCCAGCTTGAGAATGCGCTTTACTAGTGCAAGCCGTATCCGGATTTTAAAAGTCCAGCTGGCCGGTGCAGTGTCTTCGCCTGCGAGGGTGACAAAGGGTGAAGCGTCAATGTTCTTTATAGCTTTGGCAGTTGATTATGACGGCACCCTCGCCGCAAATGGTATCGTTGACGAACAGACAGTTGCCGCAGTCGAGCGGGTGCGCCGGTCGCAGCGCCGCACCCTCCTCGTTACCGGACGACAGCTCGAGGATCTCCAGCAGGCTTTTCCGCGGCTCGACCTTTTCGACCGGGTGGTCGCTGAAAATGGCGCGGTGCTTTATTGTCCAGCTGACAAAACATTGGAAGTCCTCGGCGAAGCGCCGCCTTCCGCCTTCGTGGCTGCGCTTCGCGGCCGCGGCGTAACGTCACTTTCGGTTGGCAAGGTCATCGTGGCGACTGAGGAGCCCTACCAAGATGCTGTCTTGGACGCGATCAATGATCTCGGCCTAGAAATGCAAATTATTTTCAACAAAGGCGCCGTGATGGTCTTGCCATCCGGCATCAACAAGGCGAGCGGACTCCTAACCGCGCTTCGAGAGCTGTCGATTTCCCCAATCAACACTGTCGCAATTGGCGACGCTGAAAATGACCACGCGCTTTTGAGGGCATGCGTCTGCGCTGTCGCCGTCGCCAACGCCGTACCTGCACTGCTCGATGCGGCTGATTGGGTGACGGCCGGACCGGCGGGTGCGGGCGTTGCGGAACTCGCAGGAAACCTTGTGCGCGATGACCTCGCTGGTATCCCGAGTTGTCGCTGCCGCCATCAAATATTGCTCGGCAGCCGTGCCGACGGTGATTTCACCATGACCGCGACAGGCAGCGCCCGCATGCTCGTCTGTGGCGCCTCGGCCAGCGGCAAATCGACGTTTACCGCAGGGTTCTTGGAGCGTCTCACATCCGGCGGTCTGAAATACTGCCTCGTTGATCCCGAAGGCGATTATCAAAACTTCGAGGACGCCGTCAGCATTGGCGACGCAGAACAGCCGCCTTCGGTTCCAAAGGTTGTCGAGCTGCTGGAACATCCCGATAATAACGTTGCGGTCAATTTGCTGGGGGTGGCCCTTGGCGACAGGCCGCAATTCCTCGTCACGCTGCTGGGGACCCTTATGCAGCTCCGCGAGCAAACTGGACGGCCGCATTGGATTGTGATCGACGAGGCACATCATATGTTGCCAAAAGAGATAGAAGCGAAGGCTTCTCCCCTTGCCGCGAACCTCCCCCGGATGATGTTCATCACTGTTCATCCTGATCATATGGCGCCATCCATTATCGCCTCGATCGATTGGCTCGTGGCGCTTGGCAAGACTGTTAAGGACACGATTGAAACTTACGCGGCCGCTGCTCAAAGATCTCCTCCGAGAGATTTACCTGCCGAGCTGCCTGCAAAACGCGCACTCGTTTGGCACATCGAGTCCAGTGAGCCGCCGGTCGAGATCGCTGTCGTTCCGGCGAAGGCCGGGCACCTGCGCCATGTCCGGAAATATGCCGCGGGCGAGCTTGGGACAGACCGGAGCTTTTATTTTCGTGGCCCGGAACAAAAGCTTAATCTTCGCGCTCAAAATCTTGAAATGTTCTGTCAGCTTCTCGAGGGCATCGACGAGGATACGTGGCGGCATCATCTTGCCGCTGGCGACTATTCGCGGTGGTTGCGTGAAAGTATCAAGGACGAAGAACTCGCGGATGAGGTGGCGGAGGCCGAACGCGCCGACGCGGGCGACAGTCGCAGGAGGGTTAAGGCTGCAATTGAGACACGGTACACGAAACCTGCGTAGACCATCTGGCCGTGCAAGCTTTATTTTCGATCAAGAGAAAGGCAATCGCCATGGAAATCACGAGCTTTAAAGACATGTATATTGCCGAGCTGCAAGAGATGAGCGATGCCGAAAAGCAGCTTACCGAAACGCTGCTGTGCATGGCGAGCGTGGCATCGCACGGTGAACTAAAAGGAGCGTTGGTTCAGCGGCGCGAGGAGACCCAGGCTCAGGGAGACCGCCTCCGCTCGCTTTTGCGAAAACACGGCGCCGATCCAAACGTTCACACGGACCAAGCCATGCAGGCCCTAGAGCATTTTCATGATGGGCGGCTTCATGATGGGCGGCGATAACCCGAATTGGCGAGGTAATTTGCGCCCTCCTTTGGTGTGAACTCCGCGAGCGCTTGAGCGATGGCTTCGATGAGGGCATCAA
>JBQTKC010000036.1:0-4414 GCA_052386575.1 Beijerinckiaceae bacterium | reverse complement strand
GATCGGCTTGCCTTGATGCTTCGCCGCCTCTTCGGCAACGGCGTCCGCGAGCTTTTTTTAAATGCCGCCGCCTCTTCGGGCGTGGCCGATTTCGGGTTCTTCGGACGCGGCGTCTGGAGCGACCAGTCGATCGCCTTCAAAGCCTCCCAACCCCGCTGCGGCGCGACCGATGCGAGGCCGAGTTCACCCGCCATCCAGTCTGCTGCCTTGCGGCTCGACCACAGCCCGCCGTCAGGCGGCGGCTCGCGAAGCCGGTCACGCAGCTTCGCCAGAAGCTCGGGTTTGAGGATCGTCGCCGATGCGCCGTTGCGGCGGCGCAGATCGCCGAGTGCCTCGGGTCCCTCGGCGTTGTAGCGGACCAGCAATTGTTCGATCCATCGCTCGCCGAAGGCTATTGTTGCCGATACTTGCGAAACAGTGTGACCCCGCGCCAAAAGCCAGATCGCCTGGAAATGCCGCGCCGCGGTGGCATCCCGGCATCCCACATACCGCTCTTCCAACTCCTCCACGCTCAAATGCTTGCAAACCATTGCCATGCGTCACCTCCGACTCATGGCGCTTAAGCTTATCTGCTTCGCAAGGCCGCGTGAATCCCCTTCACTATCGAGTCAATCAGCCGGAAACCGTATGACACGTCCGGTCCAGCACGGTGCTTCATGGCTGCTCCTTCTCGATGTGGCGATTCGACACCGGCCACGTTCTCACATCCTGACGGGAGAAGCCGCCTGCATCGTCTCCTGGCAAAGACCCCAACCACCCCATCCGTTTACGACTTTTGATGAGTAAAGCGAGGAAAGCCAGAGTTACCAACACGTTCAGCAGGAGTGTTGGGCACGCTCGGCGGAATTGCGTAAAGCGAGCCCTCGGCAGGGTTTGCGGCGGCGGCCTGGAAATCATGCGGCAAGCCTCTCCGGCCCGCGGTGCAAACAATTGTCACGGCTTGGCCACGGCGACGAATTTTTGCATGAACGGGCCGATGTCCTTGCGCGGCCGCCGCGCCGCCCTTGCACAATTCATTTCGATATGGGCGGGGGTGAACATCGAAGCGAGAACCACGCCGTCCGGATTGGCCGCGAAAGCATGATCCAGCAGCATTTCGCTCGCCATGAAGGGAGGACCGTATCCAAGTTGCGAAGCGAGAGACCCGAGACGGCCGCCGTCGCCTACGAGGAGGCGCGACAAGAGTTCGTGGGTGCAAAACAGACCGCAAGTGACGAAAAAAAGCGAATGCTCACCGGCGAGCGCGGCTTTCACGCCTGCCGCCGTCCGCGCGAAGGGGTCATCGCGAAACTGCACGATTTTATAGAGGTCCGCCGCATGTGTTCCGGCGATGATCGCCTCCGGTTCTCCGGCGATCGCGATGCAGCGCACATAGCCTCTCTCGATCATGCGCCGCAATTCATGCAAAATGGCGTCGCTTTCGCACTCCCGCGGCCAGGGGTCGTGGAGAGCCAGCACATCGATGTAATCGGTATGCAGGCGCCGCAGGCTTTCAACGACAGAACCTTCGATCTCGTCCGGCCGCAACCGTTCCCGGCTCCTTGTGAGTCGCGCCTTCGCCAAGCCGCCGCGCAACAGCGGCAACGCCCGCGCCATCGCCCGCGCCGCTGGTCTCATAAGGCGCATCCCTGAGGAGACGGCCGGCCGGGGAATACCGAATTTGGTGCAGATCGCCACGCGATCCCGGCGGCCAGGCAAGAATTTTCCCAAAATTCCCTCGGCCTCGCCATCGCCATATGACGGCGCGGCGTCATACCAGGTCACCCCGCGCTCGAACGCGAGACCGAGCGCCCGCAACCCCTGCGCCTCGGAAATCCGCGATCCGAGCGGAGCACAACCAAAGCCCAAGGCCGAGACTTCGCGGCCAAGGCCTGGACAGACGACACGCCTCATAGGGCCATCTCCCGCGGTTTCAGACAGTGGCCGCCAGCGCCTGCATTGCGAAGACGGGCGCACCGGCGCGTGAAACGCTTTCGAACGAACCGGGTTTGCGTTGATTTTACGAAGCAAGCAGCCGGCCGGCACAATATAGTATTGCGCGCCGTCACATGCACCGCAATGGGCGAGGCCGCCTAATTGCCTGTGACGATTGGCAAGCAGGTCCCTCCCGGGGCTCCTTCGAACGCCAGCTGCTGCGCCCGGAGCCGTTCGATGAGGCTCAATTTCGACGCGATGGCGTTGCGTATCCTGGCCCATTGCTCGCGCTCTCGACCGGCCGCCCCGGCAACAGCGAGGTCAAGCAAGGCATAGGCCATGACATAGTTCTGCGGAACGCCTTGGCCCTTGTCGTACATGAGGCCGAGCATGTACTGCGCCGCAGGATACCCCTGTTGACTGGCGCAGCGGAACCATCCCGCCGCCACCATGAAATTTTGCGGCACGCCCTGGCCATGGGCGAACATGTAGCCGAGATAGGTTTGCGCCCGGGCATTGCCCTGCGGGGCGAGATCCGTAAAGATGCGGGCAGCCCTAACGTAATCGCCGGCCGCGAACGCCCGGACCCCGTCGCGCCGCCGGTCCGCGGCGGCGGGGCTCGAAACAACCGCCGCGCAAACCAGCGCGCCGAGCAAGGTTTTAAGACTCCATCGGCGCGGCCTTCGCGCCTCCCGGCCGAGGCCGGAGCCGGCAATTTGAGTTTGGCCCTGCGCGAAGGTAACGATCCCCATGGCCGTGCTCCTTCAAAATTCGAGAAACATTGCATTGAACAGCCAGCAAAACCAAATTGCCGGCGCGAAATAGAGCCCGAAAGGCAATCTCGCGGCCGCGCATAAGGGACGGCGCAGGATAAGCCGGCTCGCCAGGTAGACGATCAGTGCCGTCAGCGCCGCGATTTCAATCGCAACCGGAATGAGCGTCCAGTCGAGCCAGGCCCCGGCGACCGCGGCGAGCTTGACATCGCCAAGGCCAATTCCATGGCGATGGCGCAGCCTGAAGTAGATTTCCCGCAGAGCGAAAAACGCAACCGCCAGAACAAGTCCACGCAACCCGGCAACACTGATGTTTTCCGGCAAGCTTCCCAAACTCTCGTTCGCCGCTTTCGTCAAGGCGAGAAAAAAGGCGGCGAGAGTCAGCTTGTCGGGGATAATGAACGCGCGGGCATCCGCCACGGCGACCGCCAGCATCAAAACCCCGAGAGCGCCGCCAAAAAGGCCCGATGCGCCAGGCGCGGCAACAAGGCTCGCGAAAATGATTGAGCAGGCGAGGGCGGCGAAGGCGGCGTATTCGATCGCCCCGTGCCGCGCCGGCTTCAACATCCCGCGCTGCGCCAAAGCGAAGTCAATGTCGTCTCCAGTTGCGTCCATCTTCAATGCGGCGCGGCGAAGCGGGGTCCCGCTCATTGGACCAGCCCAAGCGGGTATGGAGTAACAGCGCCCGGCGGGTGCACCGTCCCAATTTTGTCGCCTCGTAACTTGGAACGGAGCTCCTCGGCGACGGCCGAGGCATCGACGGTGTCGCGAATGATCTGCGGCCGGATGAAGATGATGAGCTCGGTGCGCAAAAGGCTTCTGGAATTGGTGGGAGTGAACGCCTCGCCGAGGACGGGAATTTGTTCGAGAAGCGGAACTCCCGCGCGCTCGCCGAACTGGGTTTCGCTGACGAGGCCAGCGAGCAGGACCGTTTGGCCGCCTTGGACCATGATCGAGCTCTTGACCCTGCGTTTATTGATCGTCGGCGTAAGATTGGCGGCGGTTGTCGAGCAATTCGAGCATGCGCTGATCTCCTGCTCGACATCGAGGCTAACACTGCCATTGGCGTTGATGCGCGGCTGGATGCGCAAAATAATGCCCGTATTCGTGTAAGAGATGCTGCTGGCGGTGGTGGCGATTCCAACGTTGCTGGTCAGCGTACCAGTCTGGACCGGTATCTGGTCGCCGACCGTCAAGGTCGCCACCTGATTGTTGACGACGACGAGCGACGGATTTGAGAGGATCTTGGTGGTTGTATAATTCTTCAAGGCGCTGATAATGACATGCGGGGTGAGCTTGGAGCCGACCAAGAGATTGAAGCCCGGTTGGGTGAGTGGCGGCGCTAATCCCGACGGCGTGTTAATTGCCTGGACGCCAGGATTAGAATTATCTAGCGCGCCGAGCCTTCCCAGAAAGAACTGAACGCCGTAACTGAGGCTGTCGTTGAGCGTGACTTCGGCGAGGGTCACGTCGACGGCGACCTGCAATTGGGGACGATCGAGCTGGTTCAGCGCCTTTTCGATGATCTGGTAAGTCGCCGCGTTGGCATAGATTACGACCGAATTGTTCGAGACATCCGGCAGGATTCGGACCCCTGGCAGAAGCGCGCGTCCGCCGCCTGGGCCGCCGCCGCCGCCGGCCCCGCCCGAAAAGCCGGAGGTGTGGGACGCTCCCTCCGTGCGGGCGGCGGCGGACTGGGTGCCCGCGCCGCCCAATCCGCCGCCGCC
>JBQTKC010000035.1:0-11667 GCA_052386575.1 Beijerinckiaceae bacterium | reverse complement strand
GCGTCACTGGGCGGGCCTGTCGTGCTCGCCCTCGACGCCATTGGACATTCCAAATCGGCGGCGGCTATCGGAATGGGCTGCGCATGTTTTGATCCGCCCATAAAAATCGCCGGGGTGGTGTTGAACCGGGTCGCAAGCCCGCGCCATCGCCAACTCGCGAGCGAAGCCATCGAGGCGCAGGGAATCCCGGTTTTGGGGGCCTTGCCCCGCAATGAAAAAATCACCCTGCCGGAGCGCCATCTAGGCCTCGTGCAGGCTGGCGAAACCGCCGGTCTCGATGCGGTTTTGGACCGGATCGCGGCGTTTATCGAGGAACATGCCGATACCGGCGCCATTTTGTCTTGCGCTCGCGCGTCCGCAATATTGGCGCGCGCAGGATCGCCCGCCTTGCCTCCTCCGGCGCAGCGCATCGCGATCGCCCGTGACGAAGCGTTCGCGTTTTTCTATCCGCATATTTTGGCGGGCTGGCGCAAGGCGGGCGCGGACATCGCTTTCTTTTCGCCGCTCGCCAATGAGCCGCCGCCGGATGACTGCGATCTTTGCTGGCTCCCCGGCGGCTATCCCGAGCTTTACGCGGGACGCCTCGCGGCGGCGGCGCGATTTCTGGCAGGCTTGCGCCGGTTCGCGGAAACGAGGCCCGTGCATGGCGAATGCGGCGGCTACATGGTTTTGGGGCAAAGCCTGACCGATCAAGAGGGCCATGTCCATCCCATGGCGGGACTGCTTGGCGCGTCGTTCAGTTTTGCGAAACGCAAGCTCCATCTCGGCTACCGGCAGGCACGCCTTGCAGACGCCCACCCGCTGGGTACGCAGGGGTCTCTCCTGCGCGGCCACGAGTTTCACTATGCCACAATCGAAGCGCAGAGCGAGTGGGACCCGCCGTTCGCCTTCGTCCAAGATGCGCATGGGGGGACCGAGCAAGCGGAAGGCAACCGGCGCGGCAAAGTGTCGGGAAGTTTTTTTCACGTCATCGCGGCGGAAGAACCGGGGTAAAATCTGCCCGGTCCTTGCACACTTTGCGGCAACTTCCGGATGGAGACCGTGGAATGCGGCCTCCATCCGGCAGGCATTGAGTTAGCCGTATCAAATAACCGCCACGATTGAGAGGGTATTGGGATCGATGATCACCAGCTGCTGTCCCACGACGATGTATCTGAAGCCGCGATATTGCGGAACGATGTTTACAATCGTTCCGGGAACATCATAAAGAACCACGGTAGAGGGCACCCGGGTTCCGATTGAAAGCGGGAAATTGGCATTGTCGATCCGGCGAAGGTTTCCACCGGTGATGACCCCCTGAAGTCTGGTCTTCTGCTCGCCAGTAAATGTGGTGGGCGCGACCGAGCGTCCGGTCCTCTCCTGGGCCGAACCTTGCATCGCGCCGGGTTGGCGGCCGGAGCGCTGCTGTTTTTCCTCAATGGCGCCGGACTTCTGGGCCCTGCCCGGCATCGCGCCGGGTTGGCCGGAGCGCTGCTGTTTTTCCTCAACAGCGCCGGGTCGCCCCTGGCCTTGCATCATGCCGGGCTGGCCGGAGCGCTGCTGTTTTTCCTCGACGGCGCCGGACCGCCCTTGGCCTTGCATCATGCCGGGTTGGCGTTCTTGCATCATGCCGGGTTGGCGCATCCCGGGCCGGCGTTCATGCGTCGCGCTGCCCGACTCGTGTTGCGAAGGACCCTGCACTCCACTCGCGCCGCCGGGCGAACCTTCCATGCGCTGCTGGGCCGCGGCCAAGCCGCCGCCGCCAATCAGAGCCGCTCCGGCGATCGTGGCAAGCAAACTTTTTCTCATCTAAACTCTCCTTCACTGGTGGCGAATTACCGGACCGCGTAACGCGACCCTCGAAGGATGGTTCCCAGTTATCTGAGGATAGAATTGACTGACTTAAGTATGAATACGAATAAGCTGGGCCGTTGCTAACGATCTCGCAGCAAGCCAAGCCAGTAAAATTGATGTGTTTTTGAACATCGCAATCAAAACAACTCCGCGCCGCTTGCGCCTGCTCTAGAACCTTGCCGGTACGTGCCGATTCGCCGCCCCTGAAGCCAGCTGCTGACTCGTAGCCGTTTATAGTGTGGCTCATCCCGCCAGCACTTCCGGAAGCGCCTTTCCGCGCTTGACCATCAGCTTGTTCAGCGACGCGATATAGGCCCTCGCCGATGCGACCAGCGTATCGGGATCGGCGCCCTTGGCGGTGACCGACTTGCCGTCCTCGGCGAGCCGCACGGACACTTCGGCCTGCGCGTCGGTTCCTTGTGTGACCGCGTGCACCTGAAAAAGTTCAAGCACGGCCTTGTGCGGCACGAGCGCGAGGATCGCATTGAAAATCGCATCGACCGGGCCATTGCCCGTCGCCTGATGGGTGATCTGCCTGCCGTCGATATCGAGCGTCAAGGCCGCCGATTGCGGCCCGTTTGTGCCCGCGATCACGGTGAGGGCAACAAGCTTGATGCGGTCATACGCATGGGCGATCTCATCGTCGACTAGCGCCGCCAAGTCTTCGTCGTAGACAATTTTTTTGCGGTCGGCGAGATCCTTGAAACGGGCGAAAGCGTCCTCGAGGGCGTTTTCGCCAAGCTCGTAGCCGAGCTCCTTGAGCTTTTCCTTAAAAGCGTGGCGGCCGGAGTGTTTTCCCATCACCAGCGATGTCTTGGCAACGCCGACGCTCTCCGGGGTCATGATCTCGTAGGTTCCGGCGTTCTTCAGCATGCCGTCCTGGTGAATGCCGCTCTCATGAGCAAAAGCGTTCCGCCCGACGATCGCCTTATTGTATTGCACCGGAAACGAACTTACCGCCGAAACGAGTTTTGAAGCCCTGGTCAGCATCGTCGTATCGATGTTGGTGTGGTAGGGCATTGTGTCGCCGCGCACGCGCAGCGCCATCACCACCTCCTCCATCGCGGCGTTGCCGGCCCGCTCGCCCATGCCGTTGATCGTGCATTCGACCTGGCGCGCGCCGCCTTCGATGCCAGCCAGTGTGTTGGCGACGGCTAGACCCAAATCATTGTGGCAATGCACGGAAAAGACCGCCTTGTCCGAATTGGGCACCTTTTCCCGCACGGTCTGGAACAAAGCCCGGTATTCGTGCGGCACGGCGTAGCCGACGGTATCGGGGATGTTGATCGTGGTCGCGCCCGCTTTGATCGCGGCCTCGACGCAGCGGCAGAGGAAATCGATCTCGGAGCGCGTTCCGTCCTCGGCCGACCATTCGATATCTCCAACAAGGTTGCGCGCCCGCGAAACGCTGGCCGCGACCATTGCGAGAACCTCTTCCGGCCGCTTTTGCAGCTTGTATTTCATGTGCAGCGGCGAGGTCGAAATAAACAAATGGATGCGCGGGCGGAGCGCCGGACGCACCGCTTCGGCGCAACGGTCGATATCCTTGCCGGCCGCGCGGGCAAGCCCCGCGACACTCGCGCGCTTCATGTGTTTGGCGATCGCGAAAACCGCCTCAAAGTCGCCTTCCGACGTCACCGGGAAACCAGCTTCGATGATATCGACGCCCATAGCGTCGAGGAGGCCCGCCACTTGCAGCTTTTCCTCAAAAGTCATCGAGGCGCCGGGGGATTGTTCGCCGTCACGCAGGGTCGTGTCGAAAATGACAATCGCTTGCGAGTTTTGCCGCGGCGGTGTCGCGGCGGGAGAGGTGTCCAGATTTGTCATGGCGTTTGTCCGCTCAATATTGGCTTAAGGGCTTGCCGCGTTCCCCTGAGCGCCCAGGCGCGTGGCCCGGCCGACCCTCAGGGGCGGATAAGCCGAAGCAACCGGGAATAAGCCGCCCGCGCCGGCGCGTGGCCAATACCGCCCGTAGGCAAAAGATTGGAGCCGAAAGCCAATTTCGCAACCCGCGCGACTTAGACCCTGCATACTTAGCCGACCCATTCGCCAAACGCAAGCGGAGGCGCATTGCCGCATTGCTGGAAGCGGCGTTCAAACATGCCGTGATTGTCAGCGATCCGGCGGCCAAAGCGCAGGCGAAGGCTTGGCCCGCGTGACGATCCGCGCCCGCAGCGCGCCGGTCGAATCATAGGTTGTTCCTTGGGCCGTGTAGGCGTTGCCTGGCACCAGGACGCCAATTCGGTCCTCGCGGCGAGCGTCCGAATCATCGACGAGCGCGGCTTTTCCGGTGCGAGTCCGCAGGGTCAGCACCTCGCCCTCGGCATGTTCGAGAACGCCGGTGATTTCATGCGGAAGCGCATGGGCCGTGAGCGCCGCGGGCTTTGCCGCGGCGGCCGCGGGCGGAACAAACGGTCCCCCGCCGAGGCCAAAGATCGTCAGCAGTTGATTGCTCGCCACAAACACCCGCCCATTCGCCACCACCGGCACGATGTTGGCGTTGGAAGTACTGTTGGGCCATGTCCCGGCCTGCGAGGAATACAGCAGCGCGAGCACTCCACTCGAAGGCGCCGCCGCGAAGGCATAAAGATTGATTGCGGTAGGGGTAGCACCGCTACCGGTTGGCCGTCCTGTCGCCCATATGATGGCGGTTCCAGGTTGCGTGCCGTTCGACGAAACCGCCGTAAAGGTCCCGCCGTCCTGGCCGCTGGCGACAGGCAACGCCGCTCCTTCCTGGACGAAGCCAACCGTGGGCGAGGTCTGGATCTTCCAGACGGTGATTTGGGCGTGGTCGGAGGCAGTGGTGCTGGCGCCGCTGCTTACCACGCGCCCAACCCCGTCCGGGCCGGTGAAAAAGGACGGCCCGCACAAGCACCTTCCTATCTTTTTTTTGTCGAGTACCTTGTCGGGCCCGCCGGGCGTAAATCCGCCCAAACTGCCGCGATTGAGCAAAAACATCCTTCCAGTTTTGCTGGTAGCCGCCAGCATATGCGAAAACGGGCCCGGCTGTTTTGGCACGACGAGCACGCCCCCCGACCCAAAGTCGTTATCGGAAATGTCCAAAGTATTTTCGTTCGCAGGCGTGAATATGCCGAGAAGATTGTCGAGCTGCGGGTCGATCTTCACCACGCTCTCTTGAATATTGCGGACCCCATCGTAGGTGTTGGGGGCGGAGTTTCCGGTCGAAAAAAATAAGTTCCCACCGGGGGCAGCGGCAATGCCATAGCCAGACATCCAAATGGCCGACAGGAAGTAGTTCCCGGTAGCAAGTGTGTTCGTCAGCTTGTTCGCGGCGAGCGGGACGAGCGTGCTCGCCTGCCATCCCAAAACCCAGCCACGCGACTTTGAGGGGAACAGATCGCAGAAACTGCCAAATCCGGCGTAAATATTGCCAGATGACAAGAGCAGCCCTGGCCGCTGGCGTTGATATGTAGCGTCGAAATTGTAGGTCGTCTTGCCATCGCTCAAGGTGTGCGACGCGGCAACGGTGACCGGCGAAATCTTGTTGGTCAAATCGTTCGGATTGAGGGCAAAAAGATGATAGGCCGGGTTCCCGCTCACCAATGTATACGCGACGACATATAATGCGTTCGCCGCCACGTCGAAGACTGGAGTACTGGTGATTCCGACATTCGGACCATTGTTCTTGCAACCAAGCGGCGTGGGAACCGGAGGTCCGAGATTTCTCTTAAGCAGCACGGTGCCATCGGATGCCTTGATCCCGTAGACCGTATTGTTTTCGGTGGCGACATAAACGACTTGGTATGTTCCCGGCGCGGGAGTGACGGTATAAATGCCCGCGGTGACCTGTTGGCCCGGAACGACAAGGGGTTGGGCATCGACCTGATCGTCGAGCGCGGCCTGGGCGAGCACGCCAAACGTTGTGTGTCCGACATTTGCCGGGGTCAGCCTTGTTTCGTTTTGGTTCCAGCCGGTCCGCAAATTATCGTAATGGTACGTCGTGACCGCCCGTTTCTTGGCCAGCGCGGGGGCCACGGTTGAGATGGCTATTGCGGCAAATATCGCCACGCCCATGATTGCGGGAAATTTCATCAAATTTCTCCCAATCCTTAACTGCAATGCCTGGCCGTATCACGGCTCCGGCACAAAGGAAAGGGAGAGGCGTTTTACACTTACGTTGATTTATAACATTTAGAACTGAATAATCTCGCTTCGCTTTCCGCTCGCGGCACGGCTAGCGTCTTTCCCCCCGTCTAGCTCTTCACCAGGAGTTTATTTTGGCTCCGGACCGGGAGGGCCGCCCGGTGTACCAGGCGGCCGAATGACTGGTGTCGAGTTTGGATCTGGGACTGGCGCGGGCTTCACGATCCCCGGATCGATTTTTTTTGGTTTTATTACCATGTCCTCTGGCCGCGACCGGTCCTTTTCCGGAATGGTCTCCGTGCCGGCGGGGTCGCCGGGCTCTACCTGAGCGAAGGCAGGCTGAAGAAAAAGTCCCAAAACACCTGCAAGAACAAGTCGAACACCGATTTTCATCGGGCCTCTCCTGCGCTAACGACGGGGGTAGGACAGTCGTATTATTGCCGTTGCTCGCCGCTGGGAATGTTCCGCTCCGGGCTGCCCGGAATAGAGCCTGGCTGTGTCACGGATGGCGGATCGCTTGCCGGAAAACTCTCGGCAAGTTCGCGATCGAGCCGCTTTTCCCGGTCCTGGCCCGAGCTTTGCCGCCTTGCGTTTTCGCGGGTCCGCGGCTTTTTGGTTTTGGCCTTTTTGTTTTTGGCCATAGCTTTTGCGGTCATCGTTACGCTCCTTCGCGATGGCAGGCCCCAGGGGAACGGGCGCAAACCTCAATTGTTCCCCGCGCGCCGATCGTAATTTTGGAATAATGTTTTCTTGCGAAGGGAGGGTGCCGATGGCGCAGTGGCTGATCAAAAGCGATCCCGGCGAATGGTCCTGGAGCGATCAGGTGAAAGCCGGCAGGAAGGGGACTTCTTGGAACGGCGTCCGCAATCACGGCGCCAAGCTGAACTTGATGGCGATGCAGGTTGGCGAGCAAGCCTTCTTCTATCATTCGGGCGAGGGCAGGGAGATCGCCGGCATAGTCGAAATCATCAAGCCTTATTATCCCGATCCGTCCGATCCTACGGCCAAGTTCGGCATGGTCGACGTTCGCGCGGTCGAGCCATTGAAGGAGCCGGTTGGCCTCGATGCCATCAAGGCCGATCCGCGCTTGGCGAAAATGACGCTTGTTACGAACTCGCGGCTTTCGGTGCAGCCGGTGAGTGATAGCGAATGGGACATCGTCCGCGCCGCGGGCGGACTATAATTCCGCGTGACGGCGTGATGCGCCAAGGATCTCAAACCCGGAGTCAAAGCCGGGAACGAAGCCGGAATCACCGCCTCGAAAAACAGCGCGTACGAGTTCAACCACGAGAACCTGATGCCGCGGTTAGGGCAGCCCGGAGCGCCCACTCTAGATCTCGTTTCTGAAACGGCTTCTGCAGCAGAGGCGCGTTATGGTGTGACGCAGGCAGGCTCGCCCCGCCGTACCCGGTCGCCCACACGAAGGGAAGACCCCGTTTTGATATTGCCTCCGCAATCGGAAACGTCAGTTGTCCGTTGAGATTCACGTCGAGAATCGCGACCTCGAACGACAAGGACTTCGCTTTCGCAATCGCCTCCTCGAAGCGGGCTGCCGATCCGATGACTTCGCAGCCAAGATCGGCAAGCGTGTCTTCGATCAGCATTGTCACCATCGATTCATCCTCGACAACAAACACGCGTAGGCCCACGAGTTCGGTTTCGTCAGGCGGCACTCTTTCATTCTCCCTAGGGCCTCAGGATGGTTGTTCATCCCCTGCAACTTCCGAGAGGGGGCATCAATCGTACAAATTAGTCCCGATTTTTCGAAGTGCAACCGGACCTCGCCACCAAGATCCTGCGCAAGTCCGGCTTCGACCAGACGAGAGCCAAAACCGCGCCGGCGAGGCTCTTCGACCGGCGGACCGCCAGTTTCAGTCCAGCGCAGCCGGAAACGCGGCGGATTATCGTCCGCAATTCGCCAATCGATGGCCACGGTGCCCGTCGCTGCCGATAGCGCACCATACTTCACCGCATTGGTCGCCAATTCGTGCAGAGCCATTGATAGCGCCAGAGCGGATTTTGTCCGAAGACGCAGATCAGGCCCTCCGGCGTGAACTCCTATCGCTTGCCTTTCGCCAGAATGGGCATCGATTGCCTCCGTTATGACCTCGTTCAGACCGGCTCCCGTCCAATGTTCGCGCGTGAGCACGTCGTGCGCTTTCGCTAGGGCAAGCAGCCGGGCATCCAATACCTCGCGTGCATCGGCCGTACTCTTCGCGTTGCGCAGCGTCTGACTCGCCAATGACTGCACTGTTGCCAAAGTGTTTTTTACCCGATGATTCAGCTCATTGATAAGAACCGTGCGATGCTTCTCAATCCGCCTGCGCTCGGTGATGTCGCGAGCGATCTTCGACGCGCCGATGACGTGGCTCGCCGAATCCTTGATTGGGGAGACGGTCAGAGATATTTCCACAGGCGAGCCATCCTTGCGGACGCGCAGTGTTTCGAGATGGTCGATCGGTTCGCCGCGCATAATCTGCGCAAGATTTTCTGGCGCTTCCTGCTGCCGGTCCGGAAGAATGAGCATTGTGATGGGCTGGCCGATAGCCTCCTCGGCCAGATAGCCGTAGAGACGCTCCGCGCCTTTGTTCCAACTGGTGATGACGCCATTACAGTCATTGCTGATGATGGCCGCGGCGCGGTCGCGGCGCGCCGGCCGGGGCGCCTGGACGCGGTGATAGACCTAAAGGCCCTGGCCATCAATGATCCGGAACGTGTGGCGTCCCATCTGATAGCTATGGCCGCGCGATTTCACGATTTCCAGCGATCGGCTGATGGCGCGTTGGTTCTCCTCCATCCGCAGGCGGATGACGGTGTCGGCAATCGACTCTTCGGGCAGCGAAGCGTTTTGCTCCGGGGAGTATGCGGAAGCTTCAATGGCCAAAGCCGCCGTGCGATTCTCGCGGTGCAAGCCCTCCGTGAACACATGGAAGGACGCGCGCGCTTCGGGCGTGCCATTGGTGCCGAGCAACCGGCCCACGCCGACGATGAAAATTCTCCTGGCGCCGATCCTGGCGGCCTCTTCGAGCAGCGCGCTGTCGGCTTGTTGCAGCTCCTGCCGCAACACCCCATGCTTCGCCCGTGTTGCGGGTGAGGCGGACTGGCTCTACTCTAGTGGTGAGAACAAAACGCGGAGTCCTGAGCGTGATGAACTCTAGAGTCAAAGGCTCAGCCTCACAGGGCACGTCATACGCGGGCTTAACCCGCGTATCCAGACGGCCAGCTGCGCTGTTGGATGCGCGGATCAAGTCCGCGCATGACGGCGCTCCAGAGCATGCAGCGGGTTCGAAGCGTCTGATTCCATCGACTGGCCGGATGTTTGAAAGCCTCTATCAATCCTTCGAGGACCGGGCGGATCCCTCGCAAGGCGCGGCGAGAATCGCGGCTTTGCGGAACGAGCTCGCTCGCCTCGGCCTTGACGGTTTCCTGGTTCCCCGGGCGGATCAACACCAAAACGAATATGTCGCCGCCTGCGAAGAGCGGCTCGCCTGGCTTTCCGGTTTCACCGGTTCGGCGGGGCTTGCGATTGTGCTCAAAGAGAGCGCCGCGATCTTTGTCGATGGCCGCTACAGCCTGGCGGTCAAGGATCAAGTCGATCTTTCGATTTTTAAACCGGAGGCATGGACCGAGACGAGTCCCGTGGCTTGGCTCGAAGCCAATCTTCAACGGGGGGCCCGGCTCGGCTACGATCCCTGGCTGCACACGCCACGCGACGTGAAGCGCCTCGGCAAGGCAACAAAAGCCGCGGGCGCCGAGCTCATTGCCGTGGCGCCAAACCCGATCGACTCGATCTGGGCGGACCGCCCTGCGCCGCCGCTTGGCAAAATTGCCCTGCATGGGCTTAGATTTGCGGGCGAGAACGCGAAACGAAAACTCGCCCGCGCCGCCGCCGCGCTTGGGGCGAGGGACGCGCTGCTGGTCAGCGATCCGCACGCGGTTGCCTGGCTCTTCAATATCCGCGGCCGCGACGTCGCGCATACGCCCCTTCCGCTTAGCTACGCGCTGATCCCGAAGGACGCCAAGCCGCGTCTTTACGCCGATGCGCGCAAGCTCGACAATCCTACCCGCGATAGGCTCGCGCGCCTCGCCGATATTGATGAGCCGGAACGTTTGCCGCACGATCTCCAGGCTCTTGGCGAACAAGGCAAGAAAGTCTTGCTCGATTCCTCTACCGCGCCAGAAAAGCTCTCCGCGATCCTAAAAGAGGCCGGCGGCGCTTGCGTGCTTGACCAAGATCCGGTCGTCGCGATGAAGGCGCGCAAGAACGCGACCGAACTTATTGGCGCGCGGAGAGCGCATTTGCGGGACGGCGCCGCGGTCGTCCGCTTTCTGCATTGGTTCGCCATTGAGGTGCCCCGCGGAAATTTTAGCGAGATCGATGCGGCGCAAGCGCTCGAAACCTTCCGCCGCGACACAGGCAAGCTGAAGGACATTTCGTTTCCGTCGATCGCCGCCGCCAACGCCAATGCCGCGATCCCGCATTATCGCGTGACCATCAAGACCAATTCAAAGATCCGCAAGGGTATATTCTTGATCGATTCGGGCGGTCAATATGAGGACGGCACGACCGACATCACCCGCACTCTCGCGGTGGGCAAGCCAACCGCCTTGATGCGCGACCGGTTCACCCGCGTCCTCAAGGGCCATATCGCCATTGCCCGCGCGGTTTTTCCAGCAGGCACCACGGGCGCGCAAATAGATGCGCTCGCGCGCGTTCACTTGTGGCGGGCGGGTCTCGATTTCGACCACGGCACCGGCCACGGCGTTGGCTCTTATTTGTCCGTTCACGAGGGGCCGCAGCGGATTTCGAAGCTAGACTCCGCCGCGCTCGAACCCGGCATGATCCTTTCCAATGAGCCTGGCTATTATAATGCCGGGCAGTTCGGCATCAGGATCGAAAATCTGGTCGTGGTCGAGCGCCGGGAGATCGCGGGCGCCGAACGCGAGATGCTGGGTTTCGAGACCCTGACGCTCGCGCCGCTCGACCTCGCGCTCATCGAGCCAAAGCTCCTCGACGGCGAAGAAATCGCTTGGACGAACACTTATCACGCGCTTGTGTGGCGGGAAATTTCGCCCCTCGTCGAGCCAGAGGTGCGCCGCTGGCTGCATGGCGCGACGAGGCGGATCGGGGCGCGGCGAGCTGCCTCCTCGTCCTTGTAACTTGGAAGCCCGAAGGGCTGTCTCGAAGGGCGAGGGCGTCCTAACCGCACCATTGTCTGCGTGGCTTCCTCATCGTTCGAGACGGCGCTGCGCGCCTCCTTAGGATGAGGACGATAAGGGTTTTCGGCGCCATCGAGCGAAACGAAGCTGACAAAATCGGGCCAAGCGGGATCGATGTCCTTCGGGAGACGCTCTTGATGCGCCGTCCGAAGGCGCCGTCGTCCATCGCCATCGGTTTCAGAAAAATATCGAGATCCTTGGCGGGGTCGTCGGTTACTGGAAGAAGCGCGCCGAGCACGACCGCCCGGCACAGGATCAAAGGCTTGCGCCCTTTCCAATAAGAGCCAAGCGCCGTCAGCGTTTGCCCCGCACCCGCCTTGCGCTCCTTATAGGCTTCCGCCGACAGCCGCCCGGATCCGCGATGTCATCGTGGCGGGGGCGTCTTGCCTAGCACTACTTTGGCAGAATTATTTTTGTGTGAATCCTGAGACGCATTCGGCAGCGGGGACATCGTTCATGGATTTGCATTCGGAGGAGCGTCTTGATGACGGCTCGCCGGACCGGCGGGAG
>JBQTKC010000034.1:0-7560 GCA_052386575.1 Beijerinckiaceae bacterium | reverse complement strand
TTTTGCGCCAGCCGAATTGCTGCGATCTCGCCAATCCCCGACGTGGCGCCCGTAATGACCACTGTCTTGCCTTGCATAGAGGAATTCTTCTTCACGGTTTACGGACGAAGCGCAAAAGAGCACGCCTTCCCTTTGCGGACATAACGGTTTTGATCCGCATTGCCCCTAGCGGACAGAAATACGGATCGATTCATCCCTGCCCTGCGCGGAACGGAGCGGCGCTTTGCCTTTGACTGCGTCTTCCGGTCGCGGCAAACTGACGCCTTGGCTCAGGGACGAGGCCGGCGGACACGCTCAATCGGCTCGCCGCGAGGAGCAAGATGAAGGCGATGGCATTGATGGCAAAAATCCGGCCGACAATCGCCGCGGTATAATCCTCGGCACTGCTTTGGACGATTATGGGGGTGACAAGCAATAGGCCTTCGTAAATTGCGAAGGCAGCTAGGAACGCCATGGCCGAAGCGAGACGTCCCAAGGGATTGCAGCGCTCGGCTGTCCATTCAGCACCTAAAGTCGCCAGAAGAGCGACCATGCCAAGGCCAACGCCCCAGGCAAGACAATCCGCTGTCCACGGATAATGTAGCACGCTGAAACCGGCGGCTTGGTTGGCCAACCAGACCAGGCCAATCAGTAGCAGCGCGTCGTTGCGGGGCATGGAGAGGGCCGCGATGGCGGCGAAAGCCGCGAGCGGCGTCGCGCAGGCAAAGCCGAGAGTGAACGCGACGCTGGCGGCGACCAGCAACGCGATCCAGAGCGGGCGGCGCCAGCCTGTGCTTATTCCGAGGGATTGAGTTTGCATCAGCGTTCTCCTTGTTGAAGAAAACGGCGTTTCCACACTATACCCCGACTCATTGATATGGCGAAAAAAGTGGTTGCCGAGCTCTGAGAAATCAATTCGTCTGGGAGCATGATTCGCGCCGGCTTCCTTTCTCCGCCAGACCGTGCCGCCTTGTCGCTCTGATGCGAAACGGGTCGGCTGCGCGTCGGCTGACGCGCCGCGCAAACGCCATGCTGCTTTTGGACGACTGCTTGAGCAGCGAAGAAGCCACCAAGGTTCTAGCTTAACCGGTTTGCGGGAAGTGATTCCAGGTGTAAGTGTCGCTAGCAGGACCAAGACGTTGGCTGGCGGCAGAATATTTCATCGCGGCTGCGGGTGATCGACGACAACTGTGAATTTCACCCCGAGCGCGCGCAGCACAGCATTGACAGTCTCATAGCGGGGATGGGCGCCAGTGCTCAGGGCTTTGTAAAGACTTTCGCGGCCAAGCCCCGCGTCCTTGGCGATCTGCGCCATGCCGCGCGCTTTGGCCGCATCGCCAAGCGCGGCAAGAAACACATTGGGATCGGAGTCTTCGACCGCCGCCGAAAGATACTCGGCGACGACCTCGTCATTGTCGAGATAATCGGCCGGATCGAACGGAGCGTAAGTCGGTTTCATTGTTTCGTCTCCCTCAGTTCGCGAGCCATCTCCTTCGCGCGGATGATGTCCTGTTTTTGCGAGGACTTGTCGCCACCGGCAAGCAATAAATAGAGGGTCGCCCCCGTGCGCAAGAAATATACCCGATAGCCTGGCCCTGCATGAATGCGCATCTCAGAGACGCCTTCGCCGACAGGTTCGCAATCGCCAAAATTGCCGAGCATCGCGCTGCGGAGACGCGCCAAAACTCTGGCCTTTCCCTTTTGATCGGCGAGCCCCGCCAACCAAGCATCAAAATCCGATGACCGGACAAACGTATTCATCTGGCATTATGTATCCAAAGGGCTACATATCGCAATCATCGGGTAGCCAAATGCGGCGGCGCGGCGATGGCTTAGCCGATTCGCGGGAAGTCATCCCGATGTAAGGTTCGCTGACCGAATCGAGGTTGTCGCGCGGGATGCCCGAGCCGCAGCCGCTTGGTCGCGTCTGTCATAAGCGATACTCCGGCCGTAAACGACGGTATATTTTGCACCGGACTTATGCACCAAGAATGCCCTGTAATATCAGGGGCAAAATTTTGGTACAGCATTCTTGAATTTTGCACCGCTCGAAACTCACGCGTCGCAATTCCCTATTATGCGGCTACTCCAATACTCGACCTTGCCAAAGAAAACGCCATACCATTACAAATGAGATGGCGGCATATTCAAGAAATGGAATAAAATTATCGTCGATTCCGTCTTTAAACTCCTGCCAGAAAATTGATGCAGGTGGCATTGTTGTCCATAAATCGCTAGAACCTATGTTGGTTACAACTGTAAATATAATCATGAATATCAACAGGAACGTCGGCAACAAGTGGATAAAAAACATCACACCAAAGACAACTGCTATTACGATCGCGACCATTCGCTTTGGGCAATTTTTAAACGCGTTGTCTATAGTAAATATACCGGTATAACTTCCGATTGCTGCGGCAATGCCTCTTACGTAAAAAGGCGCGATCCCCGCTGTTAAACCTGTCGCGTTTCTATTTACCCATATCCCTACGGCGAAAGCCAAGACCCCAACAAGAACCGAAACGACAAAATACACGATTGCGGCCCCGATCCCTATCATGAATATGCGCAAGTTTTTCACGTCCGCCTCGTGTCATACGGACGCCCCAAGCTAGGTGGCAATGCAGGTCTTTGCGGCCATGGACACTGCTTAGAAAAAGCCTTCTCGACTTGCATTGTAAAGCGGGTAAGCCATTCCGTATATTTTTCGCACCAGTCAAATTCAGAAAGTATCTTCTTGCCGCGAAGATTTTCTACCCGCGGATGTCCATTGAAGAAGGCTGGCCCCATTACACTCCTGCCGCCGTCTTTCCCCCCGATATAAAGGCAGCAGGGAGCGTGAATCGCATCGTTTCGATCTCTGGCGAGCGCGTCGGCATGATCAAGCAACCAGATAACATCATCTCTTGCCGTCGCATTTGGCCAGTTGCTTACAGTATCTACTTTTTCACGAAGCGCCTTCCGCTGCCAACGATCTTGAAACTTCGAGTACCAGACATTGCGAGCGGCTTGCGCGTCCAGAGAAGAGAAGCGAGCATACAACATTCCCAACTTTTCGTGGAAATAATTCCACGCGTGACAAACTTTTCCAACTGCCATGCAGTACTCTTCGAAAGCCCCCCGAGCTTCGTCATCGGTCGGCCATGTGACAATGTTCGGCGTGGGCGAAATGGCGTCGTCGTTCATCTTCACTTTACTCCTTGAGATACGGCCTGCCGCGCGAAAGTCGTATAAGGCCTACTATGGAACCTTCTTCGGGTCTCTTGAAAATTCGCGAGCTGAACCACAGTCAGCTTTTCCGACCGCCTATATCAACTCGCATCGCGCCTAGCGACAATGTCGTTCAAGTGGATTTCGCCGAGTCTCGTCCCGCTCTCGTCCTCGACGCCAAGAGACGCACAGCGGCGCGCCAACATTAGGTTCAGCGCGTTTTTCTGGCTGGCCGCCGGGGCGATGGTCAAAGCCGCGTGTGATTTCCCGCGCCTCATACGGCTTGCGGACCGGCACGAGGTCGAGAAGCCGTAACTGCAAAGATTCTCCGCCCAAAAAATCGCGCACGAAATCATCCGCCGGCGCCAGGAGAATCGATGCGGGCGTGCCAGTCTGGATCAGGCGGCCGTTGTTCATCACCGCCATGCCGGTGGCGAGCCGCAAAGCTTCGTCCATGTCATGGGTGACAAAGACGATTGTCTTGCCGCTCCGCGCATGGATCCCGCTTATTTCATCTTGCAAGGCCGCGCGGCTCACCGGATCGAGCGCGGCGAATGGCTCGTCCATCAAGATGATGTCGGGGTCCGCGCCAGGAGCTCCAATGCCGGACCAGACTCGACAACCTTACGTCGCCTCCCGGCAACCCAGGCGGGACGACTTTCCATTGAAAATTTCGAGTATGGCCCGGTTCACAGCTTGCCCTTTGCGAGCGCATCCCGCAACACCTTCTCGACCCGGGCGTTGTAGCCGCGACCACTTGCCCTGATGCCTGCGACGACATCCGCCGCCAGCCGGAAACCTACCCGCATCTTCGGGTTTTCGACCGCGGGGCGTCCGCGCTTGCGATAATTGACAACCGCTTCGAGCATGCCGGGGTCGGTTTCCTGAATCGGCCTGAAATGCTTTATATCCACGGCGGTCAGTTCCCTGACGTCGCCGTTCTCATCCGTCAAAGGCTTTTTCATAGGCTTTCACCTCTCGTGGGTTGGCTTTCCTAAAACTTATGATCCACCGCATATTTTCCCGCTGGCTGTAGCAAACGACGTGCAACCGCTCGTTCAGTGGGACTAGCGCGATCATTCTGGTTTCGCCGTACTGGCGGCGGGCATCCTCGAAGGTCACTGCCCGATCCCATTCAAGATCAGCGGCCAGCTCAAAAGGCAGTCCTCGCTCCCTGCTGTTTTTCTCGCTCTTGTTTGGATCGAAACCAATTTCCATGATTAATTGTACAGACAGAAACTGTGATTGTCAAACTTTTCTGTCATGATATAAATCGCTTAATAGGCGAGCCCTCGCCGCCTTTGGAATTCACGCAAGAGATCGACGATCTTGGCTTGCACCGACATATTGAGCGCCGAGGTTGCCGCGATATCACCTCGCATCGCGCCGCGCGACAATGTCGCTTAAGTGGATTTCGCCGAGGATTGCCCCGCTCTCGTCTTCGACGCCGAGAGACGCACAGCGGCGCGCCAGCATCAGGTTCACGGCGCTTTTGAGACTGGCCTCCGCGGCTATCGTCGAGGCCGCGCGCACCTTGCCAGCTTTCATAAGCTTGCGGACCGGCACGAGGTCGAGAAGCCGTAACTGCAAACCTTCGCCGCCGAAAAACTCGCGCACGAAATCATCCGCCGGCGCCAGGAGAATCGAAGCAGGCGTGCCGGCCTGGATCAGGCGGCCGTTGTTCATCACCACCATGCCGGTCGCGAGCCGCAAGGCTTCGTCCATGTCATGGGTGACGAAGACGATTGTCTTGCCGCTCCGTGCGTGGATGCCGCTGAGCTCCTCTTGCAAGGCGGCGCGGCTCACCGGATCGAGCGCGGCGAATGGCTCGTCCATCAAGATAATGTCGGGGTCCGCGGCGAGCGCACGGGCAACGCCGATGCGCTGCTGCTGCCCGCCGGACAATTGCCTTGGGTAGCGCGTGAGAAGGGCGGGATCGATGCGCAGCAGTGCGACGAGCGCGTCGAGCCGCGCCGCGCATTTTGACGGGCCCCATTTGAGGAGGCGCGGCACCGCCAGAATATTGTCGGCCGCCGTCCAATGCGGAAAAAGGCCCGCCGACTGGATCACATAGCCAATCCCGCGCCGGAGTTTTTCGGGCTCCGCTTCGTGGATATCCCTGCCGCGCAGCAAAATTTGTCCCTCGTCCGGGACAATCATCGCATTGATCATGCGCAGAACGGTCGATTTGCCGCAGCCAGACGGGCCGACAAGGACGAAAAAAGCGCCGCTCTCGATTCTTAGCGAAAAATCAGCAACCGCCGGCGTGGCGCCAAAGCTCTTCGACACGTTGTAAAACTCGATCAAAGCTTTCTCCGCGCGAGGCCAAGCAGCACTTCAAAGGTAAAGTTCGCCAAAAGCGCCAGCAGGATGACCGGTATGGCTCCGACGAGGACAAGATCGAGGGCATATTGTCCAATGCCTTGAAAGATGAAGGTGCCAAGCCCTCCCGCGCCGATCAAGGCGGCAACGCTTGCCAGTCCGATCGCCTGGATCGTCACCACCCGCAATCCGGAAACGAGCGCGGGCAAGGCGAGCGGCAATTCGACTTCGATAAACATCCGGCGCCTGCCAAAGCCTATGGCGGCGGCCGCGTCCTTGACCTCCATTTCGACTTCGCTGAACCCCGTATAAAAGCCGCGGACGAGGGGCAGAAGCGAGTAGAGTGTCAAGGCTAAAACAGCCGGCGCCGGGCCGGTTCCGTTGACTCCGAGCGCGCGCAGAAAAGGCAGCTCCTCGCTCAATTTCGACATCGGCGTGATCAACACGCCAAACAGCGCGATGGAAGGAATCGTCTGCAATATGCTGAGATTTGCAAAGACAAAACCCGCCGCCGCCTTCTTGCGTAAAACGAGCATGGTCAGCGGCACACAAATCAACAGGGCGAAGAAAAATGCCGCGCAGACGAGACCGAGATGGCGCAAGAGCTCGGTCACGAAGACGCCCCGGTTGTTCAAAAATTCCTTGGCGAGCGAAAGTTTATCGAATTCGCCCGCCGCGGCCATTAGGAAAAAGCCCGCGCAAAAAGCCGCCCCAATGCAGGCGCGGGCGAAAAAACCAAAATTTCCTTTTTGCATGGCGTCGACGATCGCGAGGATCGCGACGCTTGCCAAGGTCCAGAAGGCTGGGCCTGGCGACGCGCGTGCAGCGGGCGGGCTTTTCTGCATGAGAAGCGCCGCGAGATGGCCTGCGCCCGCGAGGCTTCCCCAAAGAATCAGTGCCGCGGCAAGGATGGTTGCAACGCACCGGAGTCTTTGGCGAGGGGCAAAGCTCGCAAGCGCAAGTGCGCAAAGCCCGATCATTGCCGCCGCGGCCTCCAGAGCCGGCGCTTGAGACAAGGGATAGGCAACACCGGTCGCGAGCCGGTTGGGCGCGCAGCTCAAAAAGCCGCCGGCAAATACCCCGGCAAGGCCAAGGCCACAAAGCGCAAGAAGGACGCGGTCGTGCACCCTCGGCATCTCAGCCATTCCGCATTCGAACCGGAAGCCTTGAAGAAAGACTTATCGGAAGAGCCCATGCGCGCGGAAAAATTCCCTTGCCACGGCGCCAGGGTCCTCGCCTTCGACCGTGACCTTTTCGTTTAGACCGCGCAGCACCGCAAGATCGAGTTGCGCGAATACGGGGGCGAGAATAGCGTCTATTTCCGGATAACTCGCAAGCGCTGCTTCCCGTACCACGGGCGCTGGAGCATAGACCGGCTCGGCATGACTTGTATCTTCGAGAGCACGCAGGCCGAGGGCTTTGAGCGCCCCGTCGGTGGCATAAGCCATCGCAGCATTGACGCCCGAATTTCCGTCCGCCGCCGCTTTCATGGTGGCCGCAGTTTCGCCGCCGGAGAGAACGAGGAGCTGGCGGGCGGCAAGCCGGAAACCATAGGCCGCCTCGAAGGCGGGAAGGCCGGCCGCACTTTCAACGAATTCCGCCGAAGCGGCAAGTTTGACCTTGTTGCCGTCCCGCACGAAGCGGGCAAAATCCTCCATGGTCCGCAGATTTTGTGTCCGCGCCAGCGCTTCAAGGACCGCGATCACCCAGCTGTTGCCGGCGGGAGCTGGGGTGAGCCAGACAAGGCGGTTTGTCTCATAATCGAGTTTTTTCGCGCGGGCAAAACCGGCTGCCGCGTCCTTCCAGACAGGATCGCCGTCTTCATGAAAGAAAATAGCGGCGTTGCCGGTATATTCCGGGCAAAGGTCGATCGCACCGGACAAAAGTGCCGCCCGCAGAATCGAGGTCGGGCCAATCCGCAGGCGGTTTTCCGTTGCGATCTTGCCCTCGCCAAGAGCGAGCAGCATCATGTGCCCGAGGAGTGCGCCTTCGAGATCGAGTTTTGAGCCAACGACAACCGGACGGGCCGCGGGGGGGGCCCGCCCCCAC
>JBQTKC010000033.1:0-11166 GCA_052386575.1 Beijerinckiaceae bacterium | reverse complement strand
CCGGCGCAAGCGCGGGCGGTTGCGCCGCAAAGGGACGATGTTGAGGCCTCGCCTGCGAACGCGATATCCAATGCGCGAGAGGCCCCAAACTCCGCGCCATCGGACGCGTATGCCGCGCCGGGCGGGGACGAAATTCCGTCGCGATTGGACGAGCCCTCGCAGACGGATGCCCCGGCCCGCCCGAAACGTTCCGGCTGGTGGCAACGCGCGCGCGCAGGCTAGCGCGGGTTGCCGCCTTACAGGCTCTAAAGCATCGGTGGGGAAACCTGCCACGCCGTCATGCCAGCGTCGCCCCAAAACACCAGGTCAGGATGCCTTTTTGCACATGCAGCCTGTTCTCGGCTTCGTCGAAGACGACGGATTGCGGACCGTCGATCACTTCGTCGGTGACCTCCTCGCCGCGATGGGCCGGCAAGCAATGCATGAAGATTGCGTCCTTGCCCGCGGCGGCCATCAGTTTCGCGTTGACCTGGTAGGGCGCAAGCAAGCTACGCCGGGAGGCTGCGTCCACGTCGCCCATCGAAACCCAACAATCCGAGATGACCGCGTCGGCCCCTTTCACCGCTTCATGCGGATCTTGGACAAGTTTTAGGCGCGCGCCCGAACGGCGCGCCCAATCGACGAGGCCGGGTTGCGGGCCGAGCCCGGCGGGAGTGGCGACACAAAGCGAAAAATCGAAGCGCTGCGCCGCATGGACCCAGCTCGCGAGCACATTGTTGGCGTCGCCGCTCCACGCGACCATGCGCCCCTTGATCGGCCCTTTCTTTTCCTCGAAAGTGAGGATGTCGGCCATCACCTGGCAGGGATGCGAGCGCTTGGACAAGCCGTTGATCACCGGCCCGCCGGCATGGCGCGCGAGTTCGATCATTGCGGCATGATCGAGCATGCGAATCATGATCGCATCGACAAAACGCGACAGGACGCGGGCCGTATCGGCGATGGTCTCTCCCCTTCCGAGCTGCATTTCCTGGCCGGTCAGGATGATTGTTTCGCCGCCAAGCTCGCGCATCGCTATGTCGAATGACACCCTTGTGCGGGTCGAGGGTTTGTCGAAGATCATCGCCAAGACCTTGCCGGCGAGCGGCCGGTCCGGCGGTCTCTCTCCCTTGCGCCGGCACGCCTTCATGCGGACGGCGGCGTCGAGAATACGCCGGAGCTCGGCCGCCGGAATTTCCGAAAGATCGAGAAAATGGCGCCCCTCAAGGGATGCGCCTTGGCAGTCTCGCGTGCTCATCCGGCCGGCCCGCTTAGCTTCGCGGACACATGTTCACGAATGCCCGATTCCATCCGCCGGCAAGCGGCGTCAAAGCGCGCGACGGCTTCGAAAATCTCCTCCTCGCCGATGATCAGAGGCGGCAGCAGCCGGGCGACATTCTCGGCCGCTGGAATGACGAGTACCCCTTCGGCCCGCGCGGCGGCGGCGAAATCGTTGACCGGGACACGTAACACGATGCCTTGCATGAGACCGGTGCCGCGAATTTCCTTAATAATCCCGCCGTGCCGGTCTTTTAGCCCGGTGAGACTTTGTTTGAGCGTCACGCCCATCGCGGCGACATGATCGATAAAACCCGGCGCCAGCACCACGTCGAGTACCGCATTGCCAATGCTCGCGGCCAGCGGATTGCCGCCAAAAGTCGTGCCATGCGTCCCAACGGTCATGCCCTTCGCCGCGTCGCGCGTTGCCAGAAATGCGCCAAGCGGAAAGCCGCCGCCGATGCCCTTGGCGATCGCCATGATGTCGGGCGCAACGCCAAAGTGTTCGTGCGCAAAGAGCTTGCCGGTGCGGCCGATTCCGGTCTGCACCTCGTCGAATATCAAAAGGAGCCCATGTTCGTCGCAAAGCTCGCGCAGCGCGCGTAGGAAACCTGGCGGCGCGGCCCGGATTCCGCCCTCGCCCTGAATCGGCTCGACCAAAATGGCGCCGGTTTGCGGGCCCATCGCGGTCTTCGCCGCTTCGATATCGCCGAAAGGAACCGTGTCGAAGCCCTCGACTCTTGGGCCGAAGCCGTCGAGGTATTTGGGATCGCCGGCCGCGGCAATCGTCGCGAGCGTGCGGCCGTGAAAAGCTCCGGCAAATGTGATGATGCGGAATTGTTCCGGATGTCCGCCCGAAGCGTGGTATTTGCGCGCCGTCTTAATCGCGCCTTCGATGGCTTCCGCTCCGGAATTGGTGAAAAATACGTAGTCGGCGAAACAAACCTCGACAAGACGCCGGGCCAAGCGTTCGGCTTGCGGGATCTCGAAGAGATTGGAGGTATGCCAGATTTTCGCGCCCTGCTCATTGAGCGCCTTGAGAAGATGAGGATGGCCATGGCCGAGCGACGCCACTGCGATGCCGGCGCCGAAATCAAGAAACCTCTCGTCCTCCGTCGAAGTCAGCCAGGCGCCATCGCCCCTCTCGAAGGCGAGGTTGACTCGGGCATAAGTGGGAAGCAGCGGCGAGATCACGCTTTCACTCCATGACACTGGCCAACGCCCGCATTTCCCGCCAAAACTTCAAATAACTTCGGAACAGATCGCGGCATGCTCTAATCCCATGCGCCGCGCATGTCGGCTTTCGCAAGCAGTTCCAGCAAGCTAGGCTTGACGAACCCTTTCGCCAAATTCGCCCATCGTGCCTTGCGCAAATTTCGTCTCTTCTATTGGAAGAGCAGTCCGAAAGCGGGACGAGCGGTCATTCTTGGACCGTTCAAATTCCTCCGCCCGGAACGTTGCCCCCCGCGTCACGCACGGGCAAACACACTCCTTGAAGCGGCCTATTTGGGCGGCGGCGCGGTGGCTGGGGCCGGCTGCGCGGGCGCGGCGGACGACTTGGCGGCGTCCGGTTTGGACGCTTCGAGGCGCTTGCGCTCCTCTTCGGCGCGCTTTTGCAATTCCTCTTGCAATTTTTTCTGCTGCTCCTCGAGGACTTTGGGATCGATAGGGGGACCATCGAAGGCCCTGCCGAAACCCGCCAACGGGATCGCGAAGGTAATTTCATTGTTGGCCTGGTTCTTGACCGCGACACTCAAAATCGAACCTTTCTTGACCTGATCGATTGTCAGGCCCTTGACCTTGGCTTCGGCAAAACACCCGTTCGGGAAACAAATTTCGAAGCTTCCCGCAAGCGTCTCTCCCTTATCGATGGCAAAACGGAAGCCAGGCCGCAACATGAGGCCGACCGGCACCAGCAGGCGAACGACGCGGGTATCGTCGCCCTTGATTTCGTAAATGGCTAGCGCCAAGACCGGCGCCTGCCCCGTTTGGGCGCTGAAATCTCGGGTCGTGTAACAAATCTCCTTGTTAGCAGCCGGATCCTTGCCGCAGACCTTGGTCCAGTCGTTTTGCGTTGGGACCAGGTCGATCTTGACCGGGCCTTGCGGCGCCGCCGGCGGCGCGGCCTGGTCCTGAGCGGGCGGGACGGGCTGCGCCTGGGTAGGAGCCGCAGGGGCGTGCTGCGCGGGCTTCTTCGTCTGCGCGAACGCGCCGCTCACCGCCAACAGGAGAAGGCTAGTCAACCCGGCCGCACCAAGGCGTTTCAACGATAAGGGCATCAAATTTCCTTTCCAGCGGCAGGCTTTACGCAATCGACTTCGCTCCGGTCACATGGCGGCGGCAATCGATGCGGCAACGAAACCACTTTGCAAATCCGCGGGGTCCGAGGATTGTCGCCTACACCCGAGCACATGGCGCCACCCGTGCACAGCGGTTTTGTCGCTTCGATAAGCATTATACGGATGGCTTGCAAGCCCCGGCGCGGGTTTCAGCCGTGCGCAATTAAAAGGGAGCGAAGTTTCTGGCCAAAGCGTGGAAAATCCCCCCGCGGCCAGGCAGCGAAAGGCGTTCATGGATTTGTGGGGCCTACTCTGGCGGCAACCGGCAAAGGACAACCCCCGTCAGCCGGTTGATTTCAATCGCTAATAGGGCGACTGGTTTGCCACGGAATTCTTGCCAAGACGCCCAACGCGACAATTCGAACTGCTTCAACTTTTTAGGCCGAAACTATTCCGCTCCTGGCACGGTCCCGTGCCGAACACCATCGCTTGCCTTGGGCTTGGTCTGGGGGTTCTAGTAACAAAGACTCGGGTGCGGATTGCCCCAGAGATCCGTCGAATTCCGGCAACCAAGGCGGCGCGGCCACTTGCGCGGCCGCGCGCCTAAAAATTCAAGACACCCAAATTTTCACTAGGACAAGCTGGACAAGAATGGTGGCAATAAGTATGCCATTGACTATGGCCACAGCGTGATCGTTCATGGTCCTCTCCCGGTCGAGTACTGATCTTGGCGCCGCGATTTCGCGGTCGCACACGTTACGTCGAGCTTTTTGCCGGAAAAGTCAAGTCTGCTCCAGCAAAAACGGCGATAAGCCATCCCGGGGCGCCCTTGCCGCTCCTGCCAATTTGGCCGCGGCGGCGGGCGCCCAGCGTGACGAAAGCAACGACGCGGCGATGCTTATAGATCATTTTCCAAGCTATAGGAAGCTCTAATTCACAAGGTTCCTCCCGCCGCCATTTTGCGAAATTCGGATCGAGCCGCAAATTGAGCCAATGACATCTCCTCTGCCTCGGATTCCCGCACTGGCCTTCGCCGTTGCCGCGTTGATTTTTCGCGCCGCTTGTTGCGCTACCGGCGCGGCGGAAGCGGCGAGCCAGGCGGAGGCGAAAGCCATCGCCATGCACGGCGGCCCCGCCCTCAACGGCCCCTTCGATCATCTGCCATATGCAGATCCAGCGGCGCTAAAAGGCGGCCGTCTGACGATCGGATTTCTCGGTACTTTCGATAGTCTCAATCCGTTCAATCTAAAAGCCGGATCGACCGCGCAGGGGTTGAACGCGAATGTTTTCGAGACCTTGATGACGCGGTCTCTCGACGAACCTTTCACGCTTTATGGATTGATCGCGCAAACCATCGAGACCGACGCCGATCGCACTTTTGCGATGTTTAAGCTCGATCCGCGCGCGCATTTCTCGGACGGTGCGCCAATTACCTCAGCCGACGACCGGTTCACGTTCGACCTCCTTAAATCCAAGGGGCGGCCGCAACAGCGCGCGCCTTATTCACTAGTCAAATCGGTCGAAACGCCGGACGCCCTGACCATCCGCTACGATCTTTCCGGCATAGGCGACCGGGAGATGCCCCTGACATTGGCGCTTATGCCGGTGTTGCCGCGCCACAAGACCGATCCCGAAAAATTCGACGATGCCAGTCTCGCAATTCCAACCGGCTCCGGACCCTACGAAGTCGCCGAAGTCAAGCCCGGCGAACGCATCGTTTTGCGCCGCGACCAAGATTACTGGGGCAGGGACCTGCCGGTCCGCCGCGGCCTATATAATTTCGACGTGATCGACATCGAATATTTTCGCGACGCCAACAGCCTTTTCGAATCCTTCGCGGCCGGGCTTCTCGATTTTCGCGAAGAGACCAGTCCGGCGCGCTGGACGAACGCCTACGACTTTCCCGCCATCCGCGACCGCAGGGTCATCCGGGAAGCCTTGCCGGCTCAAGGGCCGAAGGGAATGGAGGGATTTGTCTTCAATCTGCGCCGGCCGCTCTTTTCCGACATCAGGGTTCGCGAGGCACTGGGGCTTGTTTTCGATTTCGAATGGATCAATGCCAACCTTTACGACGGGCTCTACAAGCGAACGAAAAGCTTTTTCGACGATTCCGAACTTGCCTCGACCGGGCGCGCGGCGGGGGCCGCCGAGCTTGCCGTGCTCGCACCGTTTCCTGGCGTGGTTCGCGCCGATATTCTGGAAGGCAGCTGGAGGCCGGCCGCGACCGGCGGATTGGGAGCGGACAGGACACAGCCCAAGCGCGCTCTCGCGCTTTTGCAGGCGGCGGGCTATGAACTCGAAGGCGGCTTGCTGACCAAGGCGGGCGAGGCTTTGTCTTTCGAGATCATGGTAAAGGACCGAAATCAAGAGCGCCTCGCCCTCAATTACGCGGATTCGCTTGGCCGGATCGGGGTCGCGGCGAAGGTCCGGTTCGTCGACGAAGTCCAATACCAGAGGCGGCGCCAAAAATTCGATTTCGACATGATGATCGGAAGCTGGCTTGCCTCCGCCTCGCCCGGCAACGAGCAGCGCTCGCGCTGGGGCTCGGCAAGCGCGGCTCAGGAAGCCTCGTTTAATCTCGCCGGGGTGAAATCGCCGGCCGTCGATGCGATGATCAACGCCTTGCTCGCCGCCAAGACCTATGAAGAGTTTGTCGCCGCCGTGCGCGCCTATGACCGCGTGCTCCTCTCGGGCTTTTATATCGTGCCGCTGTTTCATAGGCAGGACGAATGGATCGCGGCGTCCGCGAAGCTTGCGCGGCCGCGCAACCTCCCCCGCTATGGTCCGGCGTCAGGCGGCGCCACCCTCGACACATGGTGGAGAAAAGAACCTTGAAGGCAACAATTGCCGAGGCAGCGGGCAATGCGGTCCTTCACCCAATCGCCCTGCAGTTTCGAGGGTTTGGCATTGCCGAATTCCATGGAAAGTGGCACTCTTGGATTGAACAAGGCCGGCATCTGGCGGCTGCCGGTCAATGTCCATGGGGGAAGCAATGAGGCTCGCGTCCTACAATGTCGAGAACCTTTTCCAACGCGTCCGGGCGATGAACCGGGAAACATGGGCGGAGGGAAAGAACGTACTCAAGATGCACGCCGACCTAAACGGTATTCTCGGCAAGTCTAGCTATTCCAGCACCGACAAGACGAAGATCGTCGAGCTTATAAAAAAGCTCGGAATCGCCGCAAAGGACGACGGCGGCGATTGGGTCATCCTCCGGCAAAATCGGGGACGCCTAATCACCCGGCGCAAGAATGGAGAGATTGATGTCGTCGCCAACGGCCGAGGTGACTGGATCGGCTGGGTGGATCTCAAGTACGAAGCTGTCAACGAGACCGCCACCCGGTTGACCGCACGAGTAATCGGAGACATCGCCGCCGATGTTCTGGGCCTAATCGAAGCTGAAAACCGCCCGTCCTTGCTGCGGTTCTGCAACGATGTGATGCCGGCTGCCGGCGCCAACCCCTACGAGCATGTGATGTTGATCGACGGCAACGATGAGCGTGGCATCGATGTCGCCATCATGACGCGGGAAGGTTATGATATCCGCTCCATTCGCAGCCATGTGGACGATAAGAAGGATGGCACTCGCATCTTCAGCAGGGACTGCCCCGAGTTCGAAGTCGCGACTCCAAGCAACAATCGGCTGACCGTGCTGGTCAATCACTTCAAGAGCAAAGGATTTGGATCGAAGGCCGACAATGACCGGAAGCGCGAGAGCCAGGCACGGCGCGTCAAGGCAATTTACGCGGACCTCCGCGCGCGCAACAGCGAATTCATCGCTGTTGCGGGAGACCTAAACGACACGCCGGACAGCGGCCCGCTTGGCCCTTTGATCCGGGAAACCGATCTTAGGGATATCAGCACGCATGCCGAGTTCGACAACGGCGGCTTTCCGGGAACTTTCGGCAGCAGCGGACCGAAGAACAAGATCGACTACCTTCTGCTGTCTCCCGAACTGATGGCGAAAGTCAGCCGTGGCGGAATTTTCCGCAAGGGCGTCTGGCCAGGCGTACGGCCGCAGAAATGGGATAAGTACGACGAGATGGAAAAATCTGTCCACGCCGCGTCGGACCACGCCGCGATTTGGGCGGAAATCGATATCTGATGCCATTGGCTCCAGTTGCGGGCGGCGTACGCCAGCTTGCGGTCTGCCCTCTGCAAAATTCAGCGGCCTCGAAACCCCCGTCGAATTCCCTCCCCCGTGCCGCGTTAGGGTATATATTTGAAGAAACCCGTGCCGAATAGTGAGGTTTGGCGATGCAACTGGGTGTGGTTGGCCTCGGCCGGATGGGAGCCAATATCGCGCGGCGGCTCCATCGCGCCGGACATCATTGCGTGGTTTATAACCGGACCCCAAAGCCGGTCTCCGAACTCGCGGAGGAAGGCTTGACGCCGGCATCGGATATTTCGGATCTCGTCCGCAAACTCGATGCTCCGCGTGCGGTATGGATCATGCTTCCAGCCGGCGCCGTCACCGAAGGCATGGTCAGTACCTTGAGCGAGCTATTGAGCGCGGGCGATCTTCTGATCGACGGCGGCAATTCGTTTTACAAGGACGACATCCGGCGTGCAAAGACGCTCGAAGCCAAGCGCATCGCCTATGTCGATGCCGGCACCTCCGGCGGGGTGTGGGGCTTGGAGCGCGGCTATTGCATGATGATCGGCGGATCAAAGGCTTCTGTCGATCACCTCGATCCGATCTTCAATGCCCTGGCGCCGGGCCCTGGCGCCATCGCGCGCACGCCCGGCAGGGACGCGCGCGACTCCCGTGCCGAGCGCGGCTACATTCATGCAGGACCGGCGGGCTCCGGCCATTTCGTCAAGATGGTCCACAACGGCATCGAATATGGCCTGATGCAAGCCTATGCCGAGGGTTTCGACATCTTGCGCGGCAAGGCCGGCGCGAGGCTGCCCGATGCCGAGCGCTTCACCTTGGATCTCGCCGATATCGCCGAAGTCTGGCGGCGCGGCAGCGTTATTTCGTCCTGGCTTCTCGATCTTGCCGCCATGGCGCTCGCCGAAGACTCCAGCCTCGCAATTTTCACCGGCGCGGTCGAGGATTCGGGCGAAGGCCGCTGGACCGTCGATGCGGCGGTCGAAGAGGCAGTACCGGCGAACGTTCTCGCCGCGTCGCTGTTCGCGCGGTTTCGTTCGCGCGAGGAGCACACGTTCGGCGACAAGCTACTCTCGGCGATGCGCTTCAAATTCGGCGGCCACGTCGAGCGTCCCGCCGGAGAACGCTCATGACTCCCGCGCCAGTCATTGATGTCGACGACGACGCGGAGGCCTTGGCGCGGCGGGTTGCGGGCTTTGTCGCAGCGCGTGCGTCATCTGCGCTCGGACGATTCAGCTTCAGTCTTTCCGGCGGCTCGACACCGAAGCGCACTTACGAACTGCTCGCGGATTTACGCCCTCCGCTCGATTGGCAAAAAGTTCATCTGTTTTGGGGCGACGAACGGTTTGTGCCGCCGGCTCATAAGGACAGCAATTTTCGCATGGCGCGAGAGGCCTTGATCGACCATGTGCCCATTCCTGCCGCGCAGGTACACCCCATTCCAACCAACTCCGCTTCGCCCGAAGAGGCCGCGGCCTTGTACGAGGCAACCTTGCGGAGTTTTTATGGGAGCAGCACGCTCGATCCGGAACGGCCGTTGTTCGACATAACGCTGCTTGGCCTCGGCGAGGACGGTCACATCGCTTCTCTCTTTCCGGGAACCAAGGCGCTCGACGAGCGCGATGCCTGGTCGGCGTCGAGCGTTGGGGTCAAGCCCGAGCCGCGGATCTCGCTCACCTATCCGGCGCTGGAATCGAGCGGCGTGATCGTTTTTGTCGTGTCCGGCGAAAAAAAGCGGGAAATTTTGGCCCGCGTTCTCGCCAACGACAGGACGCTTCCCGCCGCCCGCCTCGCGGCGCGCGGAATCATCCGCGTCTTTGCCGACCGCTCGGCGATAGCAGGTTGAACGCCGCAGGGCCGCCCGCCAACAACGGCCGCAGCACTCGGACAGGCGCATCGCGATTGTCAGCGTTCCCTTGAATTTTCCAGCGCCTTATTCCCTAAACGCCCGCTCAAGGTTCTTGGCGCCCGCAAAAGCTTTTTCGTTGGCCGCGTCAAACCTGGCCGAGGTCAAGTCCGTTCCGTTGAAATTCGTGTGATCGAGGACCGCGCCGCGAAAATCGGCGCCGCCTGCCTCGGCGCCGGCGAGCGAGGCGTCTTTGAGATTGGCGCCCAAAAACTTCGAAAATTGCAGATCGGTCAATGCGAGATTGGCGCGCTCGAAATCGGCCCCGGCGAGATCGGCGGATTTGAGCACGCCGCGCATCAGCCCCATCGACTGGTTCCGCATGTCGGCGGCGAGGTCCGCCCCAATGAATTTGGCATTACGCAAACTGGCGCGGGAAAAATCGGCGGCGACGCGGGCGCCGGAAAAATCGGCGCCGTCGCATTTTGTCTCTTGCATCTGGCTCGCGAAAAGATTGGCTTTCCGCAAGCTCGCGCCGGAAAAATCCGCGGCCATGGCCCAGGCCTGATCGAGCACGGCACCGTCGAGTCTTGCGTGCGAAAAATTTGCCTTGTTCATTCTCGCGGCGCGAAAATTCGCGTTGGAAAAATCGAGCCCGGAAAGATCAAGCCCGTTGAGGCTCTTGCCTTCGAAATCGGCGCCCTTGGGAGACGCCTGCAAGCTTGCTGCAACCTCCGCCCGCGTCATCGAGGCCGAGGAAAACATTGGGCTCGAAAGATCGACATGGCGCATCATGTCTTGGGCGTTTGCTGGCGGCGACAGAAGGCAGGCCGCCGCGACGAGCATCGTCCATATTCCAAAGCTTTGCACTGGCGACGCTCCGGCCGGTTGTTCTCCAAATATTATTTCAATTTCCCAACCATGAGTTCAACCGGAAAGGGGCAATTTTTAATGCTAGCCACCATATCATATGGATCGCCGGTGCGACGGTCTACCACGCCCGCCCGCAACGGCCGCAAATCCCAGCAATGGCTTGGCCATCGTTGCCATAACGTCTCAAGGCCTTTTGAATCCGGTTAGTCTTTATGACCAAAGAACAGTGCGAACCCTACCACGCTTCACCTGCTGAAGCCACGGCTGCAACCCTCACGCTCGCGGTGCCCCGCGCGACCGGGCCGGGCCGCGCCGCAACAAGGCGCGAGCACGACCTGCTCGGCGAGAGGGAGGTTCCGGCCGAGGCCTATTGGGGCATCCATACCCTGCGCGCGGTTGAAAATTTCCCAATCACGGGCATTCCGATTGGGCATTTTCCGGAACTCATCCGCTCCCTTGCCCTCGTCAAGCAGGCGGCGGCGCGCGCCAACCGGCGGCTCAAGCAATTGGCGCCTGAGAAGTCCAGGGCGATAGATCGCGCCTGCGATCTCATTGCCAAGGATGGGCGCTTCCTCGATCAATTCGTGGTCGATGCCGTGCAGGGCGGCGCCGGCACCTCGACCAATATGAACGCCAACGAAGTCATCGCCAATCTCGCGCTGGAGTTCTTGGGCCGCGCGCGGGGCGAGTATCAGTTTCTGCACCCGAACGACGACGTCAATATGGCTCAATCGACGAATGATGCTTATCCGACGGCGCTGCGTCTCGCGGTGATCTTCGCCACGGCGCCGCTGGTGCAA
>JBQTKC010000032.1:0-1590 GCA_052386575.1 Beijerinckiaceae bacterium | reverse complement strand
TCGATGCGACAATCGCTCAACGATGCGTCGCCCTCGCCGACGAGCCCGAGCAAATCCAGAGCCGGACCGGATTCCATTGGTGGCCAAAGCGGATCGATCCGAATTAATTAACCGGAAATGGTATGATCTGTCCTGTTCATGATTTCTGGAAGCGCGCCAATGAGGTGGTGCGCCAGCATTGGGGCGTGGAGAACCGGCTGCACTGGCGACTTAATGCGAGCATGAACGAGGACGCCGCGCGCAACCGCATGGGCGAAGGCCCGCATAAACTGGCGATACTTCGCCACATGGCCTTCAACGGCATGAGCCGCGACACATCCAAAATCTCGCTGCGCGGAAAGTTCAAGAAAGCCGCCTGGAACGAGCAGTATCCGAGCGTACGCCTGGCCAACTATTGAAATGCGAATTTCACTGCGTGGCGCCGACGGCCTGGGGCAGGGTAATTTGAAACTTTGCGCCCGAATTCTCATCATCGGCGCCAGTGACCAGCGCGATCTCGCCGCGGTGGCCATGCACGAGGTCGGCCGCGATCACGAGGCCAAGGCCGGACCCGCCGGAACGGCCTGAACTGAAGGCGGTGAAAAGCCGCGCCCTCGCGCTTGCCGGCACGCCCGGCCCGGTATCGGCGACTTCGATCACCGCCGTTTTGCCCTCGAGCCAGGACGAGACCTCGATCCGCTTCGGCCGGCCGGGCTCGGCCTTCGTGTTTTCCAGCGCTTCGGCGCCATTGCGAAGAAGATTCATCAGCACGCGATACATTTGCTCGCGATCCGCGACGATCTCGAAATTGGCGGCAACCGCGTTGATGAACTCGACCCCGCCCCGCGCTTCGAGCAGGAACGTCTCCATGACCTCGGCGACGAGCCCGCGCAACGGAAAGCGCGCCAGTTTTGGCGGATCGTCGGTGGCGCGGCCATAGGTCAGCGTCGCCTGACAGAAACGGATCGCGCGATCGAGCGTGGCGACGAGCTTGGGCGCCAGCCGTTGGACGAGCGGATCGTCGGCATTCGCGAGGCGGTCGGACAACAGCTGTGCCGAGGTAAGCATGTTGCGCATGTCGTGATTGATCTTGGCAACCGCGAGCCCAAGCGCGGCCAGATGTTTTTTCTCTTGCAACTCTCGCGCCACGACATCCTGCATGTTGGCGAGTTCTTCTTCGGCATAAGCAATTTCGTGACCGCCGCCGGAAGGGACGATGCCGCGGCGGGAGGAATTTTCGGGGTTGGCGCGAAATTCGATCAAACTGTTGGTGAGCCGCCGTACCGGGCGAAGCACCATAACGGTAATCGCGACGGTCGCGAGGTTCGCGACGACCGACGACACGATGAGGGTGACCGCCAAAAGCCGGAGCGAATAGGCGCGCATCGCCTTGACCAGCGGCGCCTCGTCCATGGTTATCGCGATCCAATCGCTGCCCATTGGCGCTTCGCCGACGATTGTGATGACACGACCCGCCGGCGCCATCAGTGTGGCCATCGCCTCGGGAAGGGGATGGAAAGCAGAATTGCGAAAATCGTAAACTTCGTCCACGCGGTCAGGTAAATTGGACGCGGCGAGCATACGCTTCGTGCCAAGCTTGCTGAGAACAAT
>JBQTKC010000031.1:0-4663 GCA_052386575.1 Beijerinckiaceae bacterium | reverse complement strand
CCTGCCGCGTGGCTCGCCGCGAGCGGATTTTTCTTTTATTGGCAATATTGCACGGTGCTTGCGAAGCAGATGGCGCAGGCGCCAGACATCGAAAAATATAAGGAAGCAGTTGGGATGCTGGCGCTCGGCAACACCGTGCCTTTCATCGGCCCGCTCACCATCGATTCCGAGATAAAGAAATTTCTCTTCTGCCCAGGCTTTGGTCCTTGTCTGCCCCTTCCGCCGGACGGCTATCAATTGCTGGTGCTTTCGCAAAACCTCCTGTCGATCATCCTCGTCTTTTTCATAGGCCTCGCCTTGCGCAATTATTTCAGGATCAAGTGAGGCCGTTCGAGAGCCCAAAGGCTCTCACGTCATGCCCGTCCCCGGATCAAGTCCGGGGATTGAGACGGGCATCCAGACTCGGAGGCTGTGTTTTTCGATGGCCGGGTCATCCCCGGGTTAAACCCGGGGACCGGCCATACGGATTGACAAAAACGAGCAGTCCGGCGGGCTCCCCGGCCGCCGAATGCCTACCCCTGCAGGCCCAGCGCCGCCCTCACCCGGCGGGAATAGCCGTAGACGTCGTCGCGCAATTGCAGGGCGCCCGTTTCATCGACGAAGGCGGTAAAATATTCAAGATAGACCGGCAGCGGTTTCGGCAGATAGACGTAACGCTCCTTGCCGCCGATCAATTTTTTCACCCGCTCCTCGCTCCAGCCATCGCCAAGCACCGTCTCGGCGAAGCGGAACGGATCTTCAACCCGCACGCAGCCATGGCTGAACGCCCGCTTCGCCGAGGCAAACAGTTTTCGCAGCGGCGTATCGTGCATGTAGACGGAAAAATCGTTCGGGAACACGAATTTGATCCGCCCGAGCGCATTCTTCTCGCCCGGCGGCTGGCGCACCGCAAGATGGCCCCCGCGCGAAAAAACCTGGTATCCCATCCGCTGAAAATAGCCGGGATCGGAAGCCAGTTTCGGCAGCATCTCCTTGCGGATGATCGATTGCGGCACGTTCCAAGCGGGATTGACGATCAGAAATTTCATTGTCTGGGAAAACACCGGCGTTGGGGTTTCCTCCTTGCCGACAACAACGCGGTTGCGCTCGATCACCGTCCCTTTGTCGATGACGACGGCCTCATAGTCCGGGATATTCACCTCGATATGGGTCTCGCCCATGTCGCGCGGCATCCAGCGCCAGCGTTCCATGTTGGCGAGGATTTCGGCTCTTAGACTAAAAGCTCCAGACAAAGCGGTAACGGTCTGGCCGGACAAATGGCCCGAGGCCGGCAAGCCATTGGCTTTTTGGAAATCGGCGACCGCCGCCGCGATCTTCGTGTCATAGACAAGATCTTCCGCCCCACCATCGAGGCCGAACCGCGCGCGAATGCGCGGCACTCGTTTATCACGCATGCCGGGACGCAGAACCGGGCCTGCGCCAATCGCCGTACCAAGGGCCGGGCTTTGTCCAAGGCGCGCTTGGAGAAGTTTTTCGCGCAGCGCTTCGTAGGCCGGTTGCGGCGGATTGAACCGGCGCAATGCCTCGCCCGCGTCTTCCCCCGCGCTGGCGACAAGTGCCAATATGACCGCGGGATCGGCGACTTCGGGTTCGACTCCGATCGACCGCGAGATCGTCCGCGGATCGACCCGGCTGCCGCTCGCCTGGCGGCCATAGGCCACGACCGCATCGCTCAAAGCAAGATCCGCGGCGGCAATTTCCGCATCGGTGCCGGGCGCAACGGAAAGCGCGGAACCATCGACGTCGAGCCCATCGTCGGCGGCGTGCTTCAGCCGCGCGACGGCCGGGGCAACGGCAGCACTGGCGGCGCTGCCGCTAAACCAGAGCGGCGCGAAATCGCGCAAGGCATAAAAGGCGGCGATCGCCTCGCGCTCGCGCCGCCACAGCGGGGCGGCAGGCTCCGGAAAACCGGAACGCGCCTCAAGCGCGGCTTTGAGCGCCGCGTTGACCGGAGCCAGTGCGGGCAGGGCGGTTTGACCTTGCTCTACGGGCAGGGCGCCGCCGTCCGGCTGCATGGGTTTGGCTTCGCTTGGCGCTTGGGCCGCGCCTTCCCGCGGCTCGGCCTCGGGCGCTTTGTCCGTCAAAGGAGCGCCGTGCGAGGGCGCCATCGCCAGCACGCCGGATCTGGCTTTTCCCGGCCAATCGGCGGAAGGCGCCACTGCCCCAAGGTGCGGGGATGCCTCTCCGCAGGCGGGAAAACCCGCAAGGCAAAGCAGGGCCGCCAGCGCCGGCGCCCCCAAAAAACCCGTCCCCCGCCGCAGCCCACGCATTGTCTTGCCTCTCGACTTCCCGGTTCCATCGCGACTTGCCCGCCGCACCGCTCCCTAGATAACGCGCGAACCGGCCCGTGCGACGTCTCAGAAAACAAATTTTTACGGTGCGGCAAGGCCGCGACAAAAACGCTTTTCAAGATGACGCGCAGAAGTTGAGATTTTATCCATCGGCCAATGTCAAATTATGCCATTCGTCTCACGGCTTGTATCGAACGGCTCGCCAAATCCGCCGCCATGAGATGGAAGGGGGGTGCGAATTCAAGCGACAGCGCCTCATGTCTCAATTCCCAACTTCTACACTTTACGCACCTGCCGCCCGCGCCTTTGGAACCTCCGCCAACATATCAGGGTGATTCGACAAGTCATGTTGTTTCATCTTGCGATAGAGGGTCGAGCGGCCGATCCCAAGCTTGCGCGCCACCGCTGACATCTGGCCGCGATAATGATTGAGCGCGAACTTGATTGCTTCGGCTTCCAATCGATCGAGATGGCGTGCATTGCCGTTCTCGTCGAGGAGGGCCAAGATGTTGGGATTGCGCACCTCGGCCGGAATGAATGCTTTTTCACGAAGGGGCCGCGCGGCTCTGACCGGCGCGGCGGGGACACGGACGCCAAAGCCCGTGACTCTTGCGGCGATTTGCGGAAACTCGGCGACGGTGAGTTCTAGGCCGCCGGCGAGCGCCACGGCGCGAAAAACGGCGTTTTCCAATTGCCGGACATTGCCCGGCCAATCGTAGGCGCAAAGCAACGCTTGCGCCTCGGCATTGATCGCGCAAACGGACTTTCCTTCAGCCGCCGCGAATTGCGCGCAAAACCTGTTGGCGAGAGAGACGATATCCATTCGCCTTGCGCGCAGCGGCGGGATCAAGATTGGAAACATGTTTATGCGGTAATAAAGGTCGTCGCGGAAGAAGCCGCGTTTGACGAGGTCGATCAGATTTCGATTGGCGGCGAAAATCAGGCCGACATCGGCTTTCCCCTTGCGCATGGCCCTTGGGATTTCGCTTTCTTGGCGGAAGCCCTCTTGGATCTCGCCATCTTGGAGGAAGCGCAAGAGCCGTGCCTGCGCGGCAAGCGGCAATTCGCAGATCCGGTCGAAAAAAAGCGTGCCATCCTGCGCCTCGCGGCATTTGCCAACTGTCTTTTCGGCGCCTCCCGCCGCCTTTTTGCGGCCAAACAGCACGCTTTCGAGATCGTTTGGCGGGGCAGCGCATTGGAAGGTCACGAACGCGCCGTCGCGCCGGCTGGACGCTGCGTGGATGGCGCGGGCGAACATTTCCTTGCCGGCGCCGGGCTCGCCTTCGAGCAGCACGGGAATGGCCAATTTCGCCGCCTTTTCGCCCTGCCTTATGGCGCGCGCCATTTCCGCGTTGCCGCCGCCAAGGTCCTTGAACGCCAAGGCGCCAACCGTCCGCCTTGTCAAGAAGCGCACTTCCTCTTCCAGCCTCGCGGTGGCGAGCGCGTTCTTGATCGCGACGCGCAGCCGCTCCGGCCCAACCGGCTTCACCACGAAATCCCGCGCGCCAAGATGAATCGCCGGGGTGACCTCCTCGACCGCTGCCTTCGAGGTCTGCACGATAATTGGAAGTTTCTCGGCATGCTCGCGCAACCGGGCGAGCACCGCCAAGCCGTCTGAGTTGGCAAGATCGAGAATAGCAAGATCGACAGGCGAAACGCGAGAGACGTGCAGACGGGCGAGCGCTTCGCTGGTTGCGACGGCCAGGGACTCATAGCCAAATTGATGGACCAATGTTGCGATGAGCCGCCGCTGCGCAAAATCGTCGCCGGCGATCAGGATTGTGGCGGACATACGGCATCGCTCTTGGTCCGGCCGCAACCCTTGGTGCGAGATCGTTGCGGGAGCCGGATTGCAACATGAGAGGGCGAAGATGCCCCGAAGCCGCCATGGTGCGCGAATAGGGTAAACACGATGTTAATAGGAGGACGGATTGGGGCCCGAACGGCCAGCCTTGCATAGCGCGCGGCAAAGGGCAATTCCGAGTCTGGCGAAATTCCGTTGTTCGAATCCCAATTGGTGAACCAAACGCGGCCTTTGAAACGAGCGCCGTCGAAGTTGGTCCAGGGCCCGAAGTCCGCGTGGGCAAAGCGGGCCTCGTCCCCGAAGGCCGCGCCGGCGAAGTCGGCGCGGCCCGGCGCGAAGGCATTAGGGTCTTCTTGGATTTCTTGCCACTTGACGGCGCGGACGATCGCCGCCCTGTCCGGCGGCCATTCTAGTCTCGAAGCCGAAATCCTCGCCAACATGGAACGCTGGCGCTGGATGCCGCGCGACATGGGCGAGACCCATATCGAGGTAAATATCCCGGACTATGAGGCCGTCGTCATCGACAAAGGGACGGTGATCGAGCGCAACCGCGTTGTTGTCGGCAAGG
>JBQTKC010000030.1:0-3910 GCA_052386575.1 Beijerinckiaceae bacterium | reverse complement strand
GCATGGGCTCTCAGAGAACCACACGGCGGCGCTCAAAAGGATCGCCGCGCCGGCCGCCCCGCAACCGCCAAAGCCGTGACGCAAAATTCCGGTGCGACATTCGGTGGCCGGGTTCTGTAGCCCCTCCCGCTTCGGGGTGGGCTTTGCGTCCCAGGCGAATCTTCCGGCTCTAAGAGACAATTTAAGATTGTGCCCTGTGCGGACGATGTGCAGGCGGATACTATTCCGCGGCGAGTTTCACCGGCGCCGGTCCCGCGCGGAATTGCTCTAGGAGATCCTGCTCGTCGGCCTTGTCGGCCTTCAAATGCCTTGTTTTCACATGGCCGTAGCCGCGGATTTTTTCAGGGATGGAGGCAAGCGCGACTGCGATCGCATGATTATCCGGCGATACATCGGCCAAAATTTCCGCGATCAAAATTTCATAGTCCGCAATCAGCTGTCGCTCGATGCGGCGTTCCTTCGTATAGCCGAACACATCGAACCGCGTTCCGCGCAACCCTTTTAGCGCGGCGAGGAAGCGGAAGGCCGGCATGATCCACGGCCCGAAACTTAATTTGACGGCCTCGCCCTGCGCGTTCTTGCGGCCAAGAAACGGCGGGGCGAGATGAAATTCGAGTCGCGGATTGCCTTCGAACGATGCGCCGATCTGGTTCGCGAACGATCCGTCGCTATAAAGCCTTGCAACCTCATATTCGTCCTTGATCGCGAGCAGCTTAAAATAATAGCGCGCGGCGGCTTCAGTGAGATCATGCCTGCCCGGCACCTTAACTCGCTCGGCTTCCTCGACGTGCCTCACAAAAGCCGAATAGCGCGTCGCATAGGCTGCGTCTTGATAGCCCGTAAGGAAGGAGACGCGCCTCTCAATCAACTCATCGAGAGATCGCGATTGCCGTTGTGTCGCGGCGCTTCGGCGCAAAGGCGCGGCGACAGCTTCCACAGCCGCGGAATTGGCGGCTTGCCGGCGGCCCCATAAAAACGCCGCCTGGTTCATGTCAACGGCTTCCCCATTGAGGGCGATGGCCTGCAGGAGCGAGGCATCGTCGAGCGGCACGAGGCCTTTTTGCCAGGCGTAGCCGAGCATGAACATATTCGCGGCGATCGAATTGCCGAGAAGCGCGGTTGCAATTCCGGTTGCGTCGATAAAGTCAACGTGTTCCCCCGCGGCCTGGCGTATCGCCCGTTTGATGCCCTCCGGGTGGAGCGAGAAATCGGGATCATGGGTGAAATCGCCGGGGAAAATTTCCGCGGTGTTCACGACTACTCCAGTTTCGTCCTTGCGCACGGCGGCGAGCACCCTCTTCGTGCCGGAGACGACGAGATCGCAGCCGAGCACCAGATCGGCTTCGCCCGCGGCCACCCGGATCGCGTGAATATCCTCGGGCTTGGCGCCGATCTTGACATGGCTGTAGACGGCGCCGCCCTTTTGCGCGAGGCCTGCCATGTCGATCGACCCGCAGCCCTTGCCTTCGAGATGCGCCGCCATGCCCAAAATGGCGCCGATGGTGACGACGCCGGTGCCGCCCACCCCGGTCACGAGAATTCCGCAGGGTTTTGCGCCGATTTCCCGGACCTTTGGCCGCGGCAGGCCGGGAAAGTCCTGCTTGTGTCTGATCTCGGCCTTCCTTGGGCGGGCGCCATGCACCGTAACCAAAGCCGGGCAGAAGCCGTCGAGGCAGGAAAAATCCTTATTGCAGCTCGACTGGTCGATAATCCTCTTGCGGCCGAACTCGGTTTCGAGCGGCTGGACCGAAACGCAATTGGATTTCACCCCGCAATCGCCGCAGCCTTCGCACACAAGCTCGTTGATAATCACGCGGCGGTCCGGGTCCGGCATCTCTCCCTTCTTGCGGCGGCGGCGTTTTTCCGCAGCACACGTCTGATCGTAAATGAGCACGGTGACGCCGGGGATCGCGGCAAGCTCGCGCTGCACGCTGTCGAGCTCGCGGCGGCTCTTGACGACGAGCTCCTCCGGCCATCGCGTGGCGGCCGGATATTTGTTTGGCTCGTCGGTTACGACGACGACGCGCTTTACGTTTTCGGCGGCTACCTGACGCGCGATCATTTCGACGGTCAGTCCGCCTTCAAGGCTCTGGCCGCCAGTCATCGCCACCGCGTCGTTGAAAAGAATCTTGTAGGTGATGTTGACGCCGGAGGCGACGGCGAAGCGGAGCGCGAGGATGCCGGAATGATCGTAGGTACCGTCGCCGAGGTTCTGAAAGACATGCGACCGTTGCGAGAAAGGCGCCTCGCCGATCCAGTTCGCCCCTTCGCCGCCCATTTGGGCAAAGCCCTCGGTCGAACGGTCCATCCATTGGACCATGTAATGGCAGCCGATCCCGGCATACGCACGCATCCCATCGGGGACTTTTGTCGACGTGTTGTGCGGGCAGCCTGAACAGAAATACGGGGTTCGAGTGGCGACTTCCCCGGCCATGGCGAGCGCGGCCTGCGCGCGTTCGAGCTTGCGCACCCGCTGTTCGAGATCCTCGCCGCCAGTGAATCGCAACAGGCGGCGGCCGATCGCGATCGCGATGTCGTTGGCGTCGAGCGAGCCGGTGATTGGAAACAGCCAGTTCCCGTCTTCGTCCTTCTTGCCGACACACATGGGTTGGCTCGGCGAGCCGTAAAGTTCCTCGCGCAGCTGGACCTCGATCAGCGACCGCTTTTCCTCGACGACGATAATCAATTCAAGCCCGCGCGCGAACTCGCGAAGGCCCAAGGGCTCGATTGGCCATGTGCAGGCGAGTTTCATGAGCCGCAAACCAAGTTGGTTCGCCGCGACCTCGTCGATCCCGAGATCATCCATCGCCTGACGCACATCGAGATAAGACTTTCCCGCCGTGATCACTCCGATTTTCGGATTCGAACCGCCGGAGGTGATGATTTTGTTCAAGCGATTGGCGCGCAGCCAGGCGAGCATGGCGTCGCGCTTGAAATTCTGCAGGCGCTTCTCTTGCTCAAGGACCGTGTCGCCCGCGCGAATATTAAGGCCGCCGGGGGGCATGGCGAAACCGGCGGGAACAATCGGCCGCACGCGATCGAGCGAGACGTCGATGGAGCCAGTCGATTCAACCGTATCCTTCAAACATTTGAGGCCAGTCCACGTGCCGGTGAAGCGGCTCATGGCATAGCCGTAAAGCCCGTAATCGACGATTTCCTGCACGCCAGCCGGAGATAGGACCGGCATCATCACATTGACGAAGTTGAATTCGGATTGATGCGCGGTCGTCGAGGATTCGGCGGTGTGATCGTCGCCCATGAGGGCAAGCACGCCACCATATTTCGAGGTGCCCGCGAGATTGGCGTGGCGCAGCACATCGCCGCTGCGATCGACGCCAGGACCCTTGCCGTACCAGAGCGCGAAGACGCCGTCGTACTTGCCTTCCCCGCGGGTCTCGGCCTGCTGCGCTCCCCATATGGCGGTCGCGGCGAGATCTTCGTTGAGGCCCGGCTGGAACAAGATGCTCGCGGCATCGAGCGGGCGCTTGGCGCGCAAAAAATTCAGGTCGAGACCGCCAAGCGGCGAGCCGCGATAGCCGGAGATATAGCCCGCGGTGTTTAGTCCATTGCGCCGGTCGAGCTCCTTCTGCATCAGGAGGAGCCTAACGATCGCTTGCGGGCCGGAGACAAAGATCCGCCGCTTCGTCAGATCGTATTTATCGTCGAGCGAAGTGGAGTTCAGGTCCTGAGGGAGGTCGACCGGACCTTTCACCGCGTCCGCCATCGCTTTCGTCTCCTGCCGGACGGCTGCCGCCCGGCGATGCGGCTTCCGCCGCCGCAACTTTACGAATATAGGGGGGTTGGGACCGATTTCCAAGGTTTGACTGGCTTTTCCACTATAGAACGGCTTGATTCGGTCTCATTGCACAAACTTAAAGGGCACCTCGAAAAATTGTGCTTCCTGGTGCCG
>JBQTKC010000029.1:0-10388 GCA_052386575.1 Beijerinckiaceae bacterium | reverse complement strand
ATGCGGCGCTCGACTTCCTACGCAAAAAAGTCCCCAAATGCTGGCCAGAATTTTGCGATTCGGTCACCGACAATTTCCGCGTCATCAACCCAAAGGATTTTCGGGTTCTGGCGTGAGCGGGGTATATGTGCGAATGAGACTTGTTTTCGGACGCAAAGTCTCCAAAAGACAGAGAAGCCCATCTTCGAGAGAATCCCAAATCTTGGGCGCTGGAAAATCTTTTGGAGTGCCGTCATAGGACCAGAGCGACTCATCCCACACGCCGCGCCTGCCTCCCTTCTCCCCGGCAATTCTGACCTGGTTAGGCTGGAGTTCAAATTTCTGCGTGACTTCGTCCGGAATGAGTCGTTCACCGCTAATTTGAAATTGGACAGAGTACGTGTGCCACCGCCTATTCTTACTCTGGACCGGGACGACGCGCTCACCGCAGGGCATGGTGGACATACCCTTTCAAAGGAGTAGGCGCAATTTTCGATGGGGGAACAATCGTGAACCCTCGCTAATCATCAAATAGATTCGTATCCGCTGGTCTCGGGGCTGGGCAGCATTTGAGGGTGGGTTGTTCGAACACTTTCCAATTGGGGGTGAACCCGCGGGTACATACTCGGCGTACGCCTCCACCATTTCTTTAAACGAAGAGATATCTGGGTCGCCTTTCTGCTTGTAACAGTTGTGAAACCACCATTGAAAATCTCTATTAGTAAAGCCGAACCAACGGTCTGTCTTGGACAGGCAAAAGGGATCGGTCAGATTGAGCGGATTACTTCCGACATAAGCATACGTATTCAGCCCGCCTTCTAGCCCGATCGGATCGCTTTCGATTTAGCGGCCGGTCCTTGGGTCGTAGTCGCGGAAGTAATTGTAATGCAGTTTTGTCGCAGAATCAAAAAATTGCCCCGGAAAGCGCAGCTCATAGGAGAAGCTGCCCGTTGGGGCGCCATTGCCGAACGGGTCGGGGCGCCACAGCCAGACCACCGCGCCGGTGGTGTCCGTAATTTGGTGCGGGCTCCCAAGATGATCCGGCGCGATATAAAGCCGCCCCGCCGGAGCGAGCAGCGCGACCGGCAAATCGCCGATCCACGCCGTCTCCCATATCGCGTTGCCAAGGCCGCCCCGGCATTCGAACCTTTCGCAACGCGGACCAAATAAGCGGACTCATCCTCAAGCCATTTCGCGATTTGCCTACGCGGCGGCGGTCGCGGCGCCGACGAGCTTCCGCGCTTCGATCGCGCTGATCGGATGGCCGAAGGCATAGCCTTGCCCGTATTCGCAACCGAGCTGCGAGAGTTCGATTGCGTCGGATTCCGATTCCACCCCTTCGGCGACGGCCTCCATCCCAAGATCATGGGCGAGCGTCACGATCGAGCGCAGGATCACCGGCCTTGCCCCTTTCCCATTCTGGCGCACGAACGACTGATCGATCTTGATCGTATCGAACGGAAATCTTTGCAAATAGGAGAGCGACGAATAGCCGGTGCCGAAATCGTCGAGCGAAAGGCCGGCGCCGAGCGCGCGGATGCGGGTCAGCATTTGCGCCGCGTATTCGGGATTTTCCATTACCAGGCTTTCGGTCAATTCGAGTTTTAGGGTGCCGGGGCTCACACGGGCATTGGTCAGCACCGCCCTGACATCATGCAGGAGATCGTGGCGGAGCAATTGGCGCGACGAGACATTGACGCTGGCGAAAATCGGCGGATCGACGTCGAGCGCGCGTTGCCAGGCGGAAAGCTCGGCCGCGGTGCGCTCCAACGCGAAAGTCCCAAGCTCGATTATGGTGCCGGTCGCCTCGGCGACCGGAATGAATTCGGCGGGGCCAAGCCGCCCAAGGCGGGGATGATCCCAGCGCAGCAAAGCTTCGAAGCCCGCAACCGTGCGGTCTTCGAGCCGGACGACCGGCTGGAAAAGGACCTTGATTTCGCCGCGTCCGAGCGCGCGGCGCAGATCGGCGTCGAGGCCGAAACGATCCGGGCGCAGCGTGCGCATCGACGGCCTAAACACTTCGACGCGATTGCCGCCCATCCGCTTGCCGTGCCGCATCGCGATTTCGGCATCCTTGAGCAGGTCGTCGCGCGTCGCGTGCAGTTCCCGATCGTAAAGCGCGAGACCGATCGAGGCGGACAGCGGTATTTCCTTGTCGCTCACGATCACCGGAGTCGACACGACGCGGGAAACCAGATTGGCGAAAGCGCTGATCCGGGCGGTCTCGGTCTCGGAAACGATCAGGACGGCGAATTGGTCGCCGGAAAGCCGTGCCAGCGTATCGCGCGGCTTGAGAATGCGGGAAAGCCGCCGCGCGAGAGTGAGCAGAATGGAATCGGCGGCGGAAAGCCCGGCAGCCTCGTTGATTTGTTTGAAACGGTCGATGTCGATGCTGAGGATGGCCGGGCGGATGCGGTCGTCGGCTGCCGCTTGCGCCAGGACCGCGCCGGCGCGATCAAAGAAAAGCTCCCGGTTCGGCAGGCCGGTCAGATTGTCGTGCACGGCGTCGCACAAAAGTCTTTCCTCGGCGAGCTTTGTCTCGGTGATGTCGGCGAGGGTGCCAATGACTCGCACCACATCGCCGTCGGTTCCGGCGACCGGGCGGGCTTTTAGGCAAAACCAGTAATAATCCGCGCCGTCGGCGTGCAAGCGGAATTCTTGATTGATCCGCCCGCGCCGCTGCTCGATCAATGTATCGAGACAGGCGCGGAAACGATCCCGCTCGGTTGGATGCAACACGTCGAGAAAGGCCGCGGCCGGCCCTTCGAGCGCGCCGCTGGCGAGTCCCAACTGAGTCTCGACCTCGGGGCTGACGTAGACGCGGTCGGCCGCCACGTCCCAGTCGAATATGATGTCGCCGCTGCCAGCCAAGGCGAGAGCCTTGCGTTCTGTTTCCGACAGACCGCCGGTCCACAGCGCGCTGCCGGCAAAGGCGTCCTGCATGATCGTGAAACCGATGAGCATGACGATGAGCACGAGGCCGCCGACAAGGGCAGGCGAGACAAGATCGTTGGTCAACGTCCCGGTGACCATGAATGCCGCGCCGATGACCCAAATCAAGAGCAGCAACCATGCCGGAATAAGCATGATGGCGCGATCGTAGCCATGCATCGCGAGATAGAGCACGAGGACGAACCCGGCGCCGGCGATCGTCGCAAGCGAGATGCGCGCAACCCCCGCCGCGACCGGCGCGTCGTAGAGTGCAAGGCCGGCGAGTGCGGCGAGAAAAATCAACCATGCCGCTGCCACATGCGAGGCCCGCACGTGCCAGCGGTTGAGCTTGAGATAGGCGAACAGAAACACGAGCAGCGTCGCCGAGAGGGTCGTTTCGACGCAGGCGCGTAAGACGCGATCGGAGTGGCCTTCGGTGCCGAAGATCTTGCTCCAGAAACCGAAGTCGATGCAGACATAGGCGAGCACCGTCCAGGCGAGCGCGGCGGCGGCCGGAAAGATCACCGCGCCCTTGACGACAAAGACGATGGTGAGAAAAAGCGCGAGCAGCCCCGCGACCCCAATGACAATGCCCTTATAGAGGGCAAGGCCCGTCATTCTGTCTTTGTAGGCGTCCGGCTCCCACAAAGTGAGCTGGGGCAGGTTCGGGGTCCGCAGTTCCGCCACATAAGTGACGGTCGTGCCAGGGTCGAGGGTCAGGCGGAAGACATCGGCGTCCGCGCTTTCGTTGCGTTCAATCGGAAATCCTTGGCTCGCGGTGATCGCCGAAATGCGCGAAGCGCCGAGATCGGGCCAGATCACGCCGGAGCCGACCAGCCGGAAATGCGGCGCGACAAGCAATCTTTCGATTTGTTCGCTGGTATCGTTGGTGAGCGCGAAAACGATCCAATCCGGGCGTGTCCCTTCGTCCCGCGCCCGCACTTCGATACGGCGAACGATGCCGTCGGAGCCAGGCGCGGTCGAAACGACAAGACGGTCGCTGTCGGAATGATAGGACTCAAAGGCCTTGGTCAGGTCGATGGCTTGCGACTCGATCGGCACCCGCACCGATTCGATCGCCCCTGCTGGGCAAAGCCCCGCCGCGAGCGCCAAGAGCGCGAAAAGGAACCGCGGGACCCGCACAAAGCTCGCCAACACCACCTCTCCCGATTGCTGGGCCGATTCCGCCGGATTGCCGCAGGCGCGGCAAGGATTGGTAAGGCTTATGGAGCCGCGCGGCAAGAGCCGGGCCGGGCCGCGCCTTGGAGCGGAAAAAATGAGACGAAGCCTGAATTTGGCGAAGCCAAGCAGAAGAGCTGTCCAGAAATCACCGCCGTCTCTAAAAGCCGCGCACGCCCCCGCACCTGACCGGGGCGGACGCGGCGCACTGGGGTCCTTTCTCCGGCGCGCAGAGCTCATCAATGCATGGCGAGCGGGGTCAGAACTCTAGTGTTACCAAGGCCGACACCGTTGAAGCTGGCAAACGAATTGGGCAGCGCTACGGCGGTGGCCGCACTGCCAGACAAACACTCGGAGGACGCCGGCATTGTTGTGGCGGGAAGCCTCGCTATCGACGATCCGCCGGAAAGGGTTGCCCTACGATAAGCCATTTTCTTCGCGTGCTTGCTTTTTAGGCAAGGATTTGGGCTATTGTCCGGTGTGGGAGCGTCGGCGATTGCCGGCGCCGGCGCATTAGGGATTTTGGGTGCAAAACATGCGTTGCGGGCGCGGCGGGCTTGTTTTTGCAGCAAGCGTAGTTGCATGCGCCGGAGTGCGGGCGGCCCCGCCAGGCGACGTGGCTGGGCGTTACGCCATCCTGCGCGACGGCGGCAAGGATAGCGGATGTATGCTGACCTTGGACCGGCGCGCAAAGGCGGCTGGCAGGGAAAGGGCATTTCTCGCGCCCGGTTGCCGCGATCAGGGGATCGTGATTTTCGATCCGGCCGGCTGGCAGATTGTCAACGGCCGTCTCGTGCTGACCGCGCGCAAGGGACACAAAACCCATCTAGACGCGCAACCGGACGGCACCTGGAAAAAAGATCCAAAGGAAGGCAAAGGTCTCTCTTTGAAGAAATTGTAAAGGATATCTGGATTTTCCGGCGCGCTCCGCATATTTTGGGACGCCAGCGTCGCGCCAGCGCACAAAATGAAAAAGTGACGCGGCACTCGGAAACCTCCGCGCCTTATTATAGTGACCTAGCACTCAATCATAAAGCGCCTTTCGATCGCGTGGTATTCGCGATCGAAAAGAAAACGCTCAACTTCGAATAGCTATGCATGTCCTCATGAGACATCGGATATATCCGATGTCTGAATGTCGAAAAAGGCGTGACTTTTTCGGGGCATGCCCTAGATCGCCGGTTTTTTCGGGCCGCCATGCGAGGCGTGCCCCCCCTTGCGGCCGGCCTCGGAGGCAAGCGCGTGATTACGCGAGAAGCTGCGCTTATTGGGATTCACGCTTTGACCGCCCTTGCGCCCGGCTTCGGCCGCCAACCCCGGATTTTGCGAAAAACTCCGCTTTTCGTGCGGCACGCTCTCGCCACCCTTGCGCGCGATCGCCCGCTGCTTCTCGGGGTCCATGGAGGCAAAGCCACGCGTCGAAACGGACGATTTCTTGGAAGATTCCATTGCAGCGCTCATCGTTTCTCTCTCAAAAATTGTTGTCGCCAGTGATATAGGTAATGTTTGGCACCGGTAAAGGTTGCTTACTCGTTCAAGTTCGCGTGACCTATTTCGCCGGGCCGGTTGAATCCCGGGGATACGAGGGCTCGCCCTCTTCGCGGTCCTCGCGTCAAGTAGCGGGCATATGGGTCCAGCTCGGCCCACTGTAATATGGAAATTATGACAGCCAGGTAAAGAGGACATCTAATGCCTTACGGATGCAATGCCGGCGGCACCCATTATGTCTTCGCGGATTTGCGCGTGCTTCTTGCACGCGCCTCGCCGGGTCGCGCGGGCGACCGCCTCGCCGGTCTTGCCGTGGACACGGCCGAAGAGCGCGTCGCGGCGCGCATGGCGCTCGCCGATTTGCCGCTGAGGCGTTTTCTCGACGACCCCATCGTGCCTTACGAAACAGACGAGGTGACAAGGCTCATCCTCGATGGGCATGACCGCCAAGCCTTTGCGCCAATCGCCGCGATGACCGCCGGGGAGTTTCGCGATTTTCTACTGTCCGACGAGGCAACCACCGAAACGCTCGCGGACCTCGCGCCGGGCATCGCACCGGAAATGGCGGCGGCAGTGTCGAAACTCATGCGTAACCAGGATTTGATCGCCGTCGCAAAAAAGATTTCGGTGGTCACGCGGTTTCGCACCACGATCGGCTTGCCAGGTTGTCTATGCGTGCGCATCCAGCCCAATCACCCGGCCGACGATCTTGCCGGCATTGGTGCATCCATCCTCGATGGCCTCATGTATGGCTGCGGCGACGCCTGCATCGGAATCAATCCGGCATCGGACAGCGCCAACCAGGCCTTGGCGCTCCTTGAGCGGATCGAGGAACTGCGTTTGCGCTTCGAAATTCCGGTGCAATCCTGCGTGCTCGCCCATGTATCGACAACCATCGACGCCATGGAGCGGGCAGGCCCGGTCGATCTGGTTTTTCAGTCGATCGCTGGAACCGAGGCGGCCAACCGTGCATTCGGGGTGAACCTTAGGTTGCTCGACGAAGCCCATTCCGCCGTCCAGGGGCTGCACCGGGCTCCGCCTGGCGCCAATCTCATGTATTTCGAAACTGGCCAGGGCGCGGCGCTGTCGGCGCAAGCGCATCACGGCGTCGATCAGCAGACAATGGAAGCCCGCGCCTATGCGGTGGCGCGCCGCTACGCGCCCTTGCTCGTCAATACGGTCGTTGGCTTTATCGGCCCTGAATACCTTTACGACGGCAAGGAGATTCTCCGCGCGGGGCTGGAAGATCATTTCTGCGGCAAGCTGATGGGCCTGCCGATGGGCGCCGATGTGTGCTACACCAACCACGCCGAGGCGGATCAAGACGACATGGACAATCTGCTTACCCTTCTTTGCGTCGCCGGCTGCAACTACATCATGGGAGTTCCCGGCGCCGACGACATCATGCTCGGCTATCAATCGACCTCCTACCACGACGCGCTCTATGCGCGCGCCGTGTTGGGCTTGCGGCCGGCGCCGGAGTTCGAAGCCTGGCTCAAGGCCTTCGGCATCATGGACGCGAAATCGCGAGTCCGGCCAAGCCCCTTGGGAGGCGCGGCACGGCTGCTTGCGGCGGCGCCGCGATGACTTTGCCGCAAGGGGATTTTTGGGATTTTCTGCGCCGCGCGACGCCCGCCCGGATAGCGCTCGGCCGCGTGGGCGATGGCCTTCCCACGCGCCGCGTGCTTGAATTCGAGCTCGCTCATGCCCGCGCCCGCGACGCAGTTGCGGCTAATCTCGATCACGTAGCCCTGATGGCGGAGCTTGCCGAGTGGCGCCCTATTCTTGTGCGGAGCGAGGCAAACGACCGCACAACATTTCTCCAGCGCCCGGATCTTGGCCGCCGCCTCGCGCGGGAGTGCGCGGGTAAACTCGCCCCAGGCTCGTATGACGCCACGATCGTCGCCGCCGACGGGTTGTCGGCTGGCGCGGTGCAGGCGCAAGCCGGGCTTTTGTGCAAAATGCTACTGGCGGCGCAAAATTTCGCCTTTGCCCCGCCGGTGGTGGCGCTGCAGGCGCGGGTCGCGTTGGGCGACGAGATCGCGGCACGGCAAAATGCCGCCCTTGCCGTCGTGCTCATCGGCGAGCGCCCGGGCCTTTCCTCCGCCGAGAGCGTCGGCGCCTATATCACCTTCGATCCGAAGCCGGGCACAACCAAGGATGCCGAGCGCAACTGCGTCTCGAATATCGGCGGCCACGGCCTGCCGCTGGAGGATGCAAGCCGGCGCATTCTGGCGATCATGGCGCTCGCCCGGACGATCAAGCGCACAGGGACTTGCCTGAAGGAGGACGAAGCCCTCGCTTTGTTGCCGCCGGCGCCGGGAGCGTCATACCAGATCAGATGAAGCACCCAGCGTAAGTGCGGCCGGACTTTGCCGCCAGGCGGGGCGGGTCCCTTCAATCGAAAAGAGATAGAATAGCCGTGGCTGCCGCTCAGCGAAACGGCGCCAGGATCTCCTCAGCCCTTTCGAAAAGCTCCGGTGCCACCTCGCAGTCCGCCGCCGCCGCGTTTTCCGTCACTTGTTCGGGACGGCTCGCTCCGATGATCGCCGAGGACACCTCTTGCCTACGCAACACCCAGGCAAGAGCGAACTGGGCTAAACTCACGCCCGCGTCTCTTTCCGCGATGAGCTTCACCTGTTGCACGGCGCTCAGCACCGGAGCCCGCAGCCATTCTTTCGGCAGCATCGCGCCCATCGACGCGTGTGACGCTCTGGTCCCCGGAGGCAGCGGCGCATCCGGCCGGTATTTGCCGGTCAGCACGCCCTGGGCGAGCGGCGACCAGACGATCTGGCCGATGCCGAGCTCGGCGCAGCATGGAAAAATCGCGTCTTGCGGAGACGGCCAAAGCATCGAATATTGCGGCTGACTCGAAACGAAACGCGCGGCGCCGGGCACCTTTGCCGCCGCCTCGATCTTGCCCAGCGGCCATTCGCTAAACCCAATATAACGCGTCTTGCCCTGACGCACGGCCGTGGTCAAAGCCTCCATCGTTTCGTCGAGCGGGGTGTCATTGTCGTAGCGGTGGCACTGATAAAGATCGACACAATCCGTCCGAAGCCGCTTCAAGGATGCCTCGAGCTGCTTGCCGATCTGCGCGCGGGACAGTCCTCTGTCCGTGTCGCTCATTGGGAAAAAAACCTTGGTCGCCAAAATATATGATCCGCGGTCCATGCCGTGCAACGCCTCGCCCAGCACGCTCTCCGCCGCGCCGCGGCCATAAATATTCGCGGTGTCGATGAAATTGATCCCGAGGTCGAACGCCCGATGAACGCAGGCAAGCGTCTGGCGCTTTTCCACGCCGCCGGAAAACGTTAGCCAGGAGCCAAGCGAAATGGTCGAAACCCGTAGGTCACTGGCGCCGAGCTGGCGGTATTTCAAGGCAAAGCTCCCTAACTGACCTCAAACCTAAGCCACGCGCCGGGAGAATATTTTCCCTGCGCGAGCGGCACTCCTGCCTTGCCAGCAGATTGCGAACATCCGCGCGCAGGGCGTCCGAGCGCCGAGGCGTGAGCGAGCCCGCGCGCGCAGCCGCGTTATTAGCAACTAGGGCATCCCCGATCTCTTCGAGCAAGGCCTCCGGGCGCGGCGGGGCACGCCGTCACATGGCGGCAACTCCCTTCACTTAAGATGCTGGGCGAGAAATTTGTTCATCTCGAACATCGTCACTTTGTTCTTGCCGAACACCGCAGCCAACTTTTCGTCGGCGAGAATTTCCCGCTTGTTCGCTTCGTTTTGCAGCTTGTGCTTCTTGATGTACTCCCACATTTTGCTCACGACCTCGGTTCGCGGCAAAGGGTCCGGTCCGACCACGGCCGCGAGTTCCTTCGAGGGCTGCAAGGGCTTGGTGAAAGCACTTACCGCGGGCTTGGCTTTTTCTCCTTCTGGCGCTTTCGAAGTCTTGCCCTTTTCGGGCGGGGCTTTTTTACCTGTGTTCGTCATCCGCTTTACCTCCATGGATTTTAGCGCGAGCGCTCGCCGGCGCGACACTTGCCGCCGGCTCGCGTTATTTGAACGAGGTTTACATGACGGAACTCCAACCTTTGCGCTCCGTCAAGCGGCCCACACAATCTTTATCGAGGCAGGCTCGGCCGGATCCAGCCTTGCGGCCCAAACGCGCCGGGTATGGGTTTGCCTGAAAAAATCGGGAGCCGGTACGAGAACTCCTTCAAAATTTGATTCGTCCGGCAACTTAAGCCACTTCTCCGCCGTTTGGCTGATTTTCAGCGGGAATCGCCGGCGGCGGCCGAAAGTCTGGGGGAAAACTTCTTTACGCGGGGAATTGGCTTGCGGCCGTGAATCCCCGCCGGGGTGTTAGATAACGCGCGCGGGGTAGGCGAAGGTGAAACTCTCGCCATTTTTCGTTGCACGCAAGGCCACAAACGCGCCGAGGCTCGCGATCACGGCTGTGTCGTCCGGCGCTAGCGGCTTGGAACGCTCCCGCCACCGGCCGGAGATGGCCGCGCGGGCAGGCAACAGGAATCGATCCAGCGTCCGCATCGCGTTTCCCCGGCTAATCTGGACCTTTCAAGATCTTCGCGAGATTTCGAGAACTCATCGAGGCATGGCCAATTGGGCCTGCACGGGTATATGGAAAGCTTAGCGGATATCCCTTATTAGGCTTGTCTTTGGAACACTTCTCTCAACCAGCTGTTCTATCAGAGCAGGGCGATGAATTCGGCCACGGTCAGGCCGGCTTGGCTGATGATGCTCCGCACCGTTCCGCGCGTGAGGTCAGTATTTCCGTGCAGCGGAACGGTGACCTTGCGGGCAGGATTGCTCGAATGGATTAGGCGGCAGTGGCTACCTGA